>JBILYM010000012.1:0-19202 GCA_044377725.1 Phycisphaerales bacterium | reverse complement strand
CGTGGGCTGACCCGCCCGCGCTTATCGAGCAGGGTTCCATCAAGATCGGTGACAATGAGTCCGGGCATACGGGAAGTTTCAGGCAAAGTTCATGACGGCGCGGCCCGGGAAGGATAGGCGTTTCCCGCTACACTCCCCGGTTCTATGAGCCAGATCGACCGCCGTCTAAAGACCATGCAGCAAGCCGACCTCAGCGAGGGGCGCGTCAATGACGATTTCGTGCATTGGCTCAAGACATGGGGGCAGAACATCCTGCTGGGCGTCTTGATCATTGCCGCCGTCGCCATGGGTTGGTTCTGGTGGAGCCAGCGCCAGGAGAAGGAGCGAGACAACGCATGGGCCGAGCTTGGTGGAGCCAACCTCCCCGCCGCGCTGCAAGAAGTTGCCGCCAAGCATGAGGGCAAAGACGCCGTTGCTCCGTTTGCAGAGCTCTTGGCTGCTGACCGCTACCTGACTGCCGTCCTTTCCAATCAACGATTCGACCGCGAAGCCGGCGCCGTTGACGCCGCGCTCACTCCCGAGTTGCGCACCGAGTGGCTGAAGGCTGCTGACGTTCTCTACGCAAAGGTGGCCGCCCGCATCAGCGCCGCCAAGAATCCAGGCGACTACGGCTTCCTGTTCGGCGCCCTCTTTGGTCGCGCCGCAGTGGCGGAAGACCTGGGCGACATGAAGGCCGCCGAGGGCTACCTGAAGGACATCGAAACGCGTTCCAAGGGCACGGACTTTGCCGCGGCTGGCGAACTGGCCGCCAAGCGCATGTCCACGTTGCAGGCACTGAGTACCCCGGTGGTGCTTCCTTCCAAGCCGATCGCGCCGATGCCGGCTGCCATCCCGGACTTGACGGGACAACTGGCCCCAAACGCGCTAGCGCCCAATGGCAGTGCACCCGCAGCGGCTCCAACCGCTGGTGAAGAAATGATCCGTCAACTGCAAGGCGGTAGCGCTCCGGCACCGGCCGCGCCAACGCCGGCTCCGGCTGCGCCAGCACCTGCTGCGCCGTGACCACGTCATCGGACGGGCCAGACGAGCTTGCAGGCGACACTGACGAAGAAGCGCTGAGCGCTGATCCCGCGGAGCTCTTTGAGCTTTACGAGAATCAATCGGCCGACGATGAGACGCCAGTCACGGCTGTCTTTGAGGTCACCAAGAGCGTCGACCTCCGCCTTGACCGTTACTTAGCGCGGCGCGTTCCGTTCTTAAGTCGCACGCAGTTGCAGCGCCTCATTGAGGAGCAGGCCGTCACGGTAAACGGCCGCGTTCCCAAGGCAAGTACCAAGTTGCGACGCGGCGATCGAGTGGTCGCCACCCTACCGCCTCCGCCCTCCAACACGCTGGCCGCGGAGAACATTCCGCTTGACATCCTGTTTGAAGATGAGCACTTGATCATTGTCAACAAGCAGCCGGGCCTGATTGTGCATCCAGCGCGCGCGCATAAATCGGGCACCCTGATCAACGCGTTGGCGTGGCACTTCCTGCACAACTCAGGCGGCACGCTGAGTACGGTCGGCGGCGACATTGCAAGACCAGGCGTGGTGCATCGCCTGGATAAGTTCACCTCGGGCGTCATGGTGTGTGCCAAGAGTGACACCGCGCACTGGCGAATCTCAAGACAATTTGAATTGCGACAAACGCAGAAGCGCTACCTCTGCCTTGTTGAGGGCGAAGTGGAGCCCTTCGCAGACGTGATTGACCTTCCGCTTGGCAAGCACCCGACGCTGAAGGAAAAGGCCGCAGTGCGTCACGATGAATTCGGAAAGCCGAGTCAAACGGTGTACCGCGTGCGCGAGGTCTACCAAGGCTATTCGCTGGTAGAGATTGAATTGCGAACGGGCCGAACGCACCAGATTCGCGTGCATATGTCGCACATTGGCTACCCGCTGGTAGGCGACGACGTCTACGGCGGCAAGCACGTCCGAGTGGGCGAGTTTGACGAAACGCAGCCCGATGCGCAGGATTTCTTACTGACGCGCCAAGCGTTGCATGCCGCGTACCTGGGATTTGAGCATCCGATTACCGGGAAGAAGGTGTCGTTCCAAGCGCCGATGTGGGGAGACTTGCAGCGAGCGGTTGATTTGCTGCGGAAGAAGAGCTTGAAGCAGGTGCTGGAGGCGACGGGGTCGATCTTGGAGATTGGGTCGCCGGGGTAAATAGGTGCCGTTCACCACTGTCCCTATTTTCAGGGGCGGCGCAACGTTTGCCCGGTCTTGGATTCTGATACCGACGTGCTGGTATTACCAAGATGATTCGAGCGACTGTCTGAGCGTGCTGCAGAAGGCTTCATTTAAACCACGTGAGGTTGACTATGACACGTATACACATCGCGTCGTTTGCCCAGACTGTGTAAGCAAAGTTCTATTGCAGCTTTCTCCAAGCACCGCGAAGTAGGGTTTGTGGCACTGATCTGCAAATGTGGAGCGCTACAAATGGAATGCAACAGCGGCAGGCCCAACTTCGGGTCACACTCATAGACAACGCCATTGTGCGGCTCAAATCAGGTTCAAACTACGCCCCCGCCCAATCCTTGCACAACAACTCGGCGGACTCCAACACCGTCTTTACCGCCTCATCCTGCAAGTCTGGTGGATAGCCGTAATGCTTCAGGATTCTCTTCACCATCACCCGAATCTTCGCACGCGCGCTTTCACGCAACGTCCAATCAATTGTCACGCTTGCACGGACCTTGGTCACTAACTCGGCCGCAATTACGCGCAACTCTTGATTCCCCATAGCGCGCACCGCGCTTTCATTATTTGCAAGCGCATCATAAAAAGCTAGTTCGTCTTCTGACAACTTCAGCGTCTCGCCGCGCTTTTTCGCTGCCTCAATCGTCTGGGCAATCTTAATCAACTCCTCGATCACTTCCTGCGTGGCAATCGCTCGGTTGTGATACGCCAATAAAGTCTTCTTCAGCATTTCGCTGAATTGCCGCGCCTGCACCACGTTGCGCACCGCGCCAGCCTTGATTTCTCCTGAAAGCAACTTAGCCAAAATCTCTGCAGCGAGATTCTTGTGCTTCATGCCGCGAACTTCTTTCAAAAAGTCCTCGGACAAAATAGAAATGTCCGGTCGCTTCAAACCTGCTGCCGTAAATACATCGATCACTTCCCCTGGAGCCATGATCGCGCTAGAGACCAACTGTTGGATCGCTTGATCAAGATCAACTTCATCACGTTCACTAATCTCCGTTTTCTTAAGCGAAGATTGCACAGCCTGAAAGAATCCAATGTCATCACGAAGCGCAATCGCAGCAGGTCTTGTTGCACACAGCGCGAACGCCCGCGAAATTTCCGTGGTCACTGTTACGAATCGCTTCTTGCCGTCTTTCGATTGCAAAATGTGCTCATGCGCCGCAGGAATAAACGCTAATCGTTGGGCACCGCTCGCGGTCGCCCACGACGACCAATCAAATCCGTGCAACCGCGCGCTCGCAACCTCGCACTTTTCTACAAGAACCTCAACCGCCTTATCAGTGGTCTCATTCGTGCTGCCTTTGCCACCACTCTCGGTATAGGTCGCAAGCGCTTGCTTCAGCTGATCCGCAAGCCCGAGATAGTCAACAATCAAGCCACCGGGCTTATCTTTGAATACTCGATTCACTCGTGCGATGGCCTGCATCAAACCATGCCCGCGCATTGGCTTGTCGGCGTACATGGTGTGCAAACATGGCGCATCAAAGCCCGTCAACCACATGTCCCGCACAATCACTATTGAGAATGGATCTTTTGAATCCTTAAAGCGCAAAGCCAACTCGCCGCGGCGCTGCTTGTTGCGGATATGCGGTTGCCACTCCACGTGATCATCAGCCGAACCAGTCATGACAATTTTTGCAACGCACTTCTTGTTTATCTCAACTGCTTCGTCGTCGCCTGGAGTACTTGCCCAATCGGGTCGCAACGCCAAGATTGCGTTGAGCAAATCAACACAAATGCGCCGGCTCATGCATACCACCATTGCCTTGCCCTGCATTGCCTCTTGCCGGCGTTCAAAGTGCTCAACCAAATCTTTGGCAACAACTTTGATGCGCTTGGGATCACCCACCAGCGCTTCAAGTGCCGCCCACTTTGATTTCAGTCGCTCGACCGCTGACTCTTCCTCGCCCTCGGTAATCTCATCAAATTCAGCGTCAATGCGCGGCAACTCCTGCTCAATCAATCCCAGCTTTGCAATGCGACTCTCGTAATAGATTGGAACGGTCGCGCCGTCGGTGACCGCCTGTTGAATGTCGTACACCGATATGTAATCACCAAAGACCGCCCGCGTATTTGCGTCATTCTTTTCAATGGGCGTTCCAGTGAAACCAATGAAAGATGCATTTGGCAAGGCATCGCGCATGTGTCGCGCCAAGCCGTCAATCAGGTCGTACTGACTGCGATGTGCCTCATCGGCAATCACGACAATGTTTCGCCGTTCAGAAAGACACGCCATGCGGTCTCCCTTTTCTTCGGGCATAAACTTTTGAATCGTGGTGAAGACAACGCCGCCACTTGCAACCTGCAGCAAGTCACGCAAGTTGGCGCGCCCCTCCGCCTGTCGAGGCTTCTGTCCAAGCACATCACTGCAACGCGCAAATTGCCCAAAGAGCTGGTCGTCCAGATCGTTGCGATCTGTCAACACAACAATGGTTGGATTCTCCATCTCGGGGTGCCTTGAAATACAGCCCGCATAAAAAAGCATGGACAAACTCTTGCCAGAACCTTGCGTGTGCCACACAACACCAACGCGGGCATCGCCGCCCTGCTTACTTGCGCGCACGGTTTGCTTTATCGCCTCTTCAACGGCGTGGAACTGGTGGTAACCAGCCAGAATCTTTGTAGTGCGCCCCTTCTGGTCTTGTTCAAAGGCAATGAAGTTTCTCACCATCTCTAAAAGCCGCACACGATCAAACATGCCCCGCATCAATACTTCAAGTTCAAGACTGGCGGCGGGCGCTTCTGTGTCGCCATGAATTGTGCGCCACACTTTGAACCATTCCCAATTGGCAGTCAGCGAACCAGCACGCGCATAGAGACCGTCCGAGATCACCAAAAACTCATTGAAGCGAAAGAGCGTTGGAATTTGCTCTTTGTACGTTTGTAATTGTTTGAACGCGTTTCGAATCGACGCGTTTTCATCCACGGCATTCTTCAATTCGATCACTGCAATTGGCAGGCCGTTAAGAAACACAACAATGTCTGGCCGGCGATTGTGTTGACCCTCAATGACCGTGAACTGATTTACAACCAACCAATCGTTCATGTCTGCATTTGCAAAGTCAACCAACCGCACGCGGTCACCAGCAATCGAACCATCGGGTCGCCGATATTCAACCGAAACGCCCTCCGAAAGCATGCTGTGAAAGTGCTGGTTGGCTGCGATCAGCGACGGCCCCTCCACCAAGACCACCTTGCGAAATGCGTCTTCGCGTGCTTCGCTTGGAATCTGCGGATTCAATCGGTCGATTGCATCACGAAGGCGTCGCTCGAGAACAACATCCTTGAAAGAGTCGCGCTCAGAGCAGGCTTCCCCAGGCGCCATGGATAGACCGTTGACATAGGAGTATCCCATCGAATGAAACCATTCGATCGCCACTTTTTCTACGGTGTCTTCGGTGATACTCATGATTACTTGAGTGTGTCAAATCCCTTTCGGATGATCACCGCCATGAGCTTGCGTCGTTCGACAAGAAACACATCGTATGACATTGTGTGCCACTCCTCAGGAAGAGCGTGGTGTTCATGCATTGCATCCCAACCCTTGGCAGGAAATCGTGATTGAACTTGCGGCACATACTGCGTAGGCGCGTCATCGCTTATATCGATGTTGTCAGGCCATTCCAGAAGGGCAAAGTTTGCCAATTGATTGATTTGCTTCAGGTCATCGATACCCTGACTCTCTAGCCAAGCACGTGGGAACAGATGGTGTCGCTCCAGTGCCTTTTTCTTGCTCTTGATCGTAGGGTCCAAGAGGTCCGAAACCTTCTTGTGAGAAAATAGCACTGGGGCACCGAGCCGATTCTGCGCCGCGGTGTAGGCAAACAACTCAGGATTTCTGGCTGACGAGCTATCCAAGTTCGAGGGCAGTGTCACGGTCCAGAAATCGTTGGTCAGTTCACTAGCCATGATCGCCTCGAGCGTGGCCACAAATCCGTCCGCATCTTTCACAAGTTTCAGCCGATTCAAGTCACCATCCATGACCGTCTCGGGTGAGCTTGTGTAGCGCCCCGTCAGACTGGCTGCATAAAACCACCGACCAATCAGCCGCTGCAGCTTGTGTTCCGGCAGCTTGAAGCGAAGACGGCCGATGAGATAAAACGCATACGCATAGAGCAACGCACTTTGCGAAGAAATCATGCCGCCACTGCGGAATCCAGCACCGATCAAGCAGGACTGGAACTGGTGCCAGTGCGTCAGATTAAGCACTTCCTCTTGGGCATCCCTTAGTGCGGCAAACTGCTGATCCCGGCGCTCTGGTGAATACAGCCCAGTATCCATATCCTTGCCGCGCAAGACTTGATAGACGCTCTTTAACCTTCCCCTTTGGAATCCGAACGCTACCGCCACGCGCAGAAGTTGATCCGGGTCGGGCTGAATAAAGTGGTTGAACGGCGATGGCGGACTACCGGGGGACGGCGCTTGCCGTGAATGGCGACAGAAGGTCTCGAGCGCCATCCGCCCCTCATCCCAAAACACCGACATCAAGGTCAAGATGAAATCGGCTTGGTTCAGCCTAACGCCCTCACTGTTGATGCGAACAAAAATGTCTGCGACTTGCTCCTCATCCACCGAGGCCGCAATTTCCAGCGCGGTGAAGGGGTACTTCTGGAGGTCAAAGAGCCGATCCAGATTGTGGCTGATCAGTTCCTCGTCCTCTTCGCTCAGCGCTCCCTTGGCCTCTAGTTGCTTCAAGAAGCCCTTGACCATCTGGTAGCTCGGTTTGCCCGATGCCCAAATATTTGAGATGTTGGCGATCCACTCTGGGTCGCGACGGATTGCTGCATCCGCCACTTCAAACTTTCCATCCCGCGGCCGAAACGCGACTTCGATTTGGCGCTCCTTGTAATCCTCGTCGAGCACCTTGCGCCCACGGAAAACCGCGAAGAGCGAAGTCAGGCGCTGCTGGCCGTCCACGATCAGCAGTCGCGCAATGGCGTGCTGCTTGCTACCCACGCCGATTTGCTTCGTGGCACCTCCCGAAACATTCTCCCAAAAGAGAAAGTATCCCACAGGGAAACCGCGATACATCGAGTCAAAAAGATCGCGCACCTTGGCATTCGACCAAACGAAAGGTCGCTGAATATCGGGCAATGCGATGTCGCCGATCTCAATGTAATGAAGCAGCCCGCTTAGGTCGTAGTCAACTTTTTTGAAGCATGTTTTGAGTTCGCTCATAAATTGGCTCTTGAAGTAAGTGTTGTATCCGCCACGCTCAACGCCCCGCTCAGCTGCTTCGGCAGCAGCGTGTCTCGCAGGGTGGCGAGGGTACGGGATTGTGGAATGGCTGAGTTCAGACGCCGGATGGCCTCGCGCAAGCGTTCCACCAGCACCAACTCAGAAATCGAATCTCGCTCCGCCGCCGCTTCAACTGGCGCGAGATGCGGCCCATGCCCGACCGCAATGCCCAACTCCCCGAACCACTCGAGGGCGGCGTCTTCGACGATGGATTCGTTAAAGAACATGGAGTTTAGCCGGCTGCTAAATTCATCGCTAAGATTCGTCCCGGCCAATTGAAGTCGTTTTGAAGTTCATTTGGAGGGAATAAGCCCCAATTGGCCCGAATGAGCCCCAATTGGCCCGAAGAAGCCCCTATTGGCCAAGACAAGCCCTGATGAAAACTCGGAACCTTTCACGACAACCTCCATCGTGAGCCGCGACCATGCCCCATCGCTTGGGTCAGACCAAGAATTCGCAGTGCTTCCAAGTCTTTGCGGGCCTGTCGTTCGGTGATCCCCTGGCCAAGCCTTTCATGCACTTCCCGGAGCGCCAATCCAGCACCGGATTCGCTCAGGCACAGCAGTACCCGCTGCTGCCGCTCCGTCACATTCTGCGCCACCCGTTGCGGCGGCACATAACGCGTGGGACTGAACCGCACCGTCACGCAGCCGCCTGCTTCCAAAATCTCCGGGCTGGCCAGACCGGCACGCACCGTCAGTTCCCCCATCCGGATCGTCCCCCGGCCCCACGCCTCGATGATCCCGCGCCGGTAAAACACCCGCGCGATCAGCGGATTCCAAGGCAGCGATTCATGCGGCAGGTAGAGAGCCTCCGGCGTCAGGCCAAAATGCAGCGTGCCCGTGGACGTGATTTCCAGCCGGTCATCGAAAACGCCGAGCGAAATGGAGCCGCCGCCGATGCTGTAGTCGCGGTGGCAAAACGCATTCGCCAGCGCCTCCCGCAGCGCCACCGGCGGGTAGAGCGGATCGTCAATGCGCTCGAAAACATTCGGCTGGATCCGGCCCGCCACCGGCAGGCTCTCCCGCAGGAAACGCTCCGCCTTCAGCAGCAGATCGAAGGCGTTGCCATGAAACTGCCGGTTGTCGAGAAACTCGGTCTTGTCCTTCCCGCGAAAGCGCGCCACCCGCAGCAGCCCTTGCGGTAACTCCGTCTCGATCCGCTCCGCTCGGCCAAACAACACCGTCGCCGCGCGCAGAATCTGCCCGTCCTTCATCAGCCCGAAACCGCGCAACATCTCCGCCGGGTCGCGCGTGCCGGGATCATCCGCCCGCCCGCGCCGGATGGATTCCTCCAGCGTCTTGGTGATCTCCGCCACGTCCAGATCGGCCAGCGACCAGCCCGTTGCCGGCTGATTCTCCCACCGCTGATCCCCATGCAGCCGCTCCAGCAGGATGCGGTTGTATTCCTCACGCGAAAGCTGGCGGCTCGTGTTGCCCACGCGCCGGTAGGCATGGCCCCGGTAGGCGTAGGGCTGCCCGCTGCCCGCCTGCGCCGTCACCACCAGAAGCTGCCGCTCCTCGGCAAAATCAACGCGCTCGATGCTCGGAAAAACCGGCGGCTCGATCTCGCCCAGTTCCTGCGCCACCTCCTCCACCGTGCGGTCTGAAACCATCTGGCCGATCATCCGCCCGTCCGGCTCCACGCCAAAAATGACCCGACCGCCGCGATGATTCAGCATCGCGCAAATCGTCCGCGCCGCCTCCCGGCGCTCGCCGGTGGTCCGCTTAAGTTCCAGCGTCTCGGACTCACCGCCGCGCACCCAGGACTCGATGTCGGCCACAGTCATCATGTCACGGCCTCCAGTCTGGATTCGATTCCAGCCACGCTCAACTCACCGCTCAGCAGCTTGGGTAGCAGCGTGTCGCGCAGGGTGGCGAGGGTGCGGGATTGTTCCTCGTTGGCATAGATGGATGCGAAGATAGGACCAATCTGGGAGTCGAAAGCCGTGAGCACAGGCTGCGACGGGATGACCTGCTTGCTCATGTAGGCGTGATTGCGATTCAGTCCCGGCACTGCGGAGTCGGCGCTGAGATTCGCGAGGTTCTGCAGCGAAAGCGCGTAGTAGAAGAAGTGAAGGCTGCGGCACGCTCCGATGGGCTCGACGTAGAATGTGGTGTCGATGGGGTAGAAGTCGCCATGCGCCCAAGTGACGACGCCGGGATTTCCCTTGCGCCCGACAACGATGCCGGGGCCAGGAACGAGCTTCTCATCGTGCCAACCCACCGGCCCGTTTGCACCATAGACGCACACCGGGCCGCTCTTCCGGTCCTCCGCTTTCAACGGTTTGCCGTAGGCAAGTTCGATGACTTTCCCGAGCGCCTTCACTTCCCATCCTTTAGGCGTGTGTCCGAGCGATGACTCTTGAAACGAGTCGGGGAAAAGCGTGGCGGTTGTTTCGTCGAGGCCGATGGGTTTGCGGCCGTCGAGTTTGGCGCGGACGGGGTCGAAATCTACGAACCAGCTCTGGAACAGCGCCCGCGCCATCGCCTCCAGCGTCGCGTTCATCCGCCGGTTCAACTCGATCTTGTGGTCGAGATTGTAGAGGACGTCACCGATTAGCTCCTGTTGCTCAATCGGCGGAAGGCGGAGCTTTAGCTTGAGAACTTCGGTTTGCCTCAGGCCATCGACAGACGTTCCCGTTGCACGCCCGACAATCTCGTCCTGAAAACTCCGCGAGGTAATGTAAGCATATAAGAACCTCGGATTGAGAATCGCAGGATTGGCTCGCAAGCAGAAGATTCGCTGCCCGAGAACAATCGGATAGTCGTAATCCCAAAGCATGCATTCGCCCAATGTCGCGCCTTCGGACACCAAGAAGCAGTCTCCGCGCTTCACGTCTTCCTTCATCCAGCGTTTGTAAACCTCGAAGGAGACATGGCGGATCGAGTCGCGACTAACCAGCCTGCCTCCGTTCACATTCTTTGCTGAGATGGTTGGAATGCCCACATCAATCCAATCAGCACCGAGCTTCTTCGGGGTCTTGCCCCGATGGTCGATGACTAGTTCCAGACAATCACCAAGCTCCTTTTCTGTGAACTGAGTCTGCATCGGGCGCTCAGTTCTTGAAGCCAAGGTTGGCGAGGTTTGCTTTGATGTCCTGCTCCAGTTTCGCGGACTCGGCGAACTGGGCGTGCAGTTCGGCGACAAGGCGCGGCATCTTTTCCTCGAAGGGATCGCCGTCGTCTGCAACTTCCTCGGCGCCGACGAAGCGGCCGGGCGTAAGCACGTGACCATGCGCGGCGATTTCGGCGGTGGTGGCGGATTTGCAGAAGCCAGCAACATCCGCATATTTGCCCGCCCCCTTCTCACCGCGCCATGCGTGATAGGTGGACGAAATCAACAGCAAATCGGCATCGTTCAATTCGCGGTGCACGCGGTCAATCAGCGTGCCCATTTTGCGTGCATCAATGAACAGCGTTTCTTTGCGGCGGTCGCGTCGCTTGCCATCGTTTTTGTTGCGGGTAAGAAACCACAGACAGACGGGAATCTGCGTGCTATAAAAAAGTTGACCGGGCATGGCGACCATGCAGTCCACCAAATCATTTTCAACCAGTGACTTGCGGATGTCGCCTTCGCCGGACTGGTTGGAAGACATACTGCCGTTGGCCAACACAAATCCCGCCATGCCCGTGGGCGCAAGGTGATGAATGATGTGCTGCACCCAGCCAAAGTTGGCATTGCCCTTGGGCGGTATGCCGTACTTCCAGCGCACGTCGGACTCATCGCGCGACCAATCGCTGATGTTGAAGGGCGGGTTGGCAATAATGAAGTCGGCCTTCAGGTCTTTGTGCAGATCGCGGCGGAAGGTGTCGGCGGGCTCTTGGCCAATGTCGGCCTCGATGCCGCGAATGGCAAGATTCATAATGGCCAGTCGACGCGTGGTGTGGTTCATCTCTTGTCCATAGACAGAGATGTCGCCAATCTTGCCGCCGTGGTTCTCGACAAACTTTTCGCTTTGCACAAACATGCCGCCCGAACCGCAGCATGGGTCATAGATGCGACCCTTGTACGGCGCGAGCATTTCAACAATAGTGCGCACCACGCAGGACGGGGTGTAGAACTCGCCGCCGCCCTTGCCTTCGGCGCTGGCGAATTTGGAAAGAAAGTATTCGTACACGCGGCCGAGCATGTCTTTGCCGCGGTGCTCGGCGCTGCCCAAACCGATTGAGGCCAACAAGTCGATCAGCTCGCCCAGGCGTTGCTTGTCGATGGCGGGTCGGGCGTAATCTTTCGGCAATACACCTTTGAGTCGCGGGTTGTCTTTTTCAATGGCGACCATGGCGTCATCAATGAGTTTGCCAATATCGGGCTGCTTGGCTTTGGCTTGCAGAGAAGCCCAGCGGGCGGACTTGGGGACCCAGAAAACATTGTGCGCGCTGTACTCGTCGGCATCTTCGGCGTCGGAGCCTTTGAACTCGCCCTTGCCTTCTTTCAGTTGAGAGTGCAGTTCCTCGAAGGCGTCGGAAATGTATTTCAGAAAGAGCAGGCCAAGGACCACGTGCTTGTATTCGCCGGAGTCCATAGTGCCGCGGAGTTTGTCGGCGGCAAGCCAGAGCTTGGATTCGAAGCCGAGGTTGGCGGATGACGTTGCGGTCGCTGCTGCGGTTTTTGCCGAATTCTTTTTTGCCACGGAAGTTCTCAGGTTGGAGTTGAAATCGCAGTCTACTGCCCATAGCCAGTGGGAATCGATGATCAGACGCCACCCGTTGACGCGTACCTCACACAGGATCATTGGGTAGCGCTTGCCGTCCAAAGCGGCGGCGATCCTGGTCATCGGGGCGGCTTAATTACCACCGCTAACATCCCCTACCGCAACGCAAACCCGAACCACCAGCCACACCCCCGGAGGCGACATGGCAAAGCGAAAGACATCCAAGAAGTCCATCAAGCGCAGCGCTGCCACACCCAGCACCGCGAAGCCACGCACTGCCAAATCCACCAAGCCCAAGGCAATCGCGCCCAAGCCGAAGGCGAAACCCACGCCCACGCCAAAGCCCAAGCGCACGCCGAAGGCAAAGCCCGCCCCGCCATCCCCCCACATCCTCATCCGCAAATCAGTCGGCCCGCGTGCGTTCGCCAAGTACAAGGCGTACGTGTCCGGCACACGGTGGGACCTTGCGATCAGCGGCCGCTGGAGCGAGTCGCCATATCACTCGGGCCACATCGCCTACTACGTGCGGCGCATTGCGGGCGGCGTTTGGCTCATGAAGTCAGTCGAGCGCAACGCCGACCTTGACGACGTCACCGAAGAAGACATCGAGGAAGGCGCTCTGAACGACGACCAGCTCCAAGCACTGTGGGGCCGAACCCTGGAGGAAGCCCAGAACGAAGAGTTTGTAGAGATCGTGGCAGCGTGGCTCGATGCCCCACGAGAGTCGTTCAGCATTAACGCCGCAGAGACGCTGTACGAGGCGCTGCGCATGCATGACGCCATTATGGTTAGCGAACCGGACCGTGACGGATTGCTCAAAGGTTGATGGGGTGTCCGCGCTTCGAGTGGAAGTCCAGGGTGCCTAACGACCCCCCTTCCCCCCAAAGAGCATTGAGCGGATTCGCTTGTTACCCCCCGAGGTTTCTTCATTCCGGTCAGCGTGTCGCAGCCTTCGCCACCGTGCGCTTGCAGTAACGCGTCCACGACCACATTCACATGAACCTGCGCCTGACGCTTTCCTTCATAAAGCAGCACCTTGAGCATCTGCACTTACTGACGTCGTGTACGACGCGGCGGTCTTCGCGCTCCTGCGTCGGCATATCCGACGACCCAAGCAGCTTAGATAGCGCAGTCAGCGCAGTCAGCGCAGTCGACGCGAACTCCATCGCAGTCGTCGCGAGCTCCACCCATCCTCGTGGCGGAACTTCTTCCGTCGGGCGGAGCCGCTCGTGATCGTCGCTCAAGCCATCGCAGAATCGGCAGAACACCTCCGAGAGGGGCAATTCGCGGTGTTGGTCCCAGGGCCTCGACTGGAATGTCTCGAATTCGACCTCGAGCCGGGCGAGTTCTGTCCTGAGGTCAGCACCGTCGGCCTGGCAAAGACCGGCAAGGCATTCCTCTGAGCAAATCCACGCCAACCCCAACGCATTGATCGCCAGGGGTTTCCTGCAGCATCGGCAGCCGGCAACGAATCCGCACTTCGGGCAAAGAAATCCTTTGCGCTTGCTCGTGTAAAGCACCCCGTCGCAGTTCGGGCATTTCGACATCGCCGCAGCGTACCAACATGGGGCTTGGCGTCACTAAGCGTTCGCCATAGCCAAGCCGTAGAACAGCGGTTCTAGAGTGCATTTCATTCCAACACCTCCGTGGCAGGGTGTTTTCTCACCCGCTCCGGCCTAGCGTCTCAATGGTTGGTGTGAGTGGACCTTCACCGAAGAAGGCAAGAGGAACAGGAAAGTAATCAGGGATTCTTCGCGACGCGGAAACGAGTGGGCACTGGTTCATGCGTTTTCGTCGATGGATTCAGCTCGTAGTAAATCCCGTCATGCCAATCATTCCCCCACTCCCACACATTGCCTAACAGGTCATGTCAGCCAAGTGCATTTGCTGCCTTTCCGCCAACGGTGTGTGTCTGAAACCCGGAGTTCTCCCAGTGCCACGAAATACTACCGGCAGTGGCGTCATCACTACTGCCGTTATTTAACGCTGTCGTCGTCACCGCCCAACACGCATATTGCCACTCCGCTTGGCTCGGCAAGCGCATGTCCGTTTCACTCAAGAATCCCTGAATAGCGTTCCAACTCACGTTCTCCACCGGGCGCCTTGCGGAATCGGAACATGCTTGGAAGCGACTCGGATTACTGCCCATCTTCGCGACCCACTGCGACTGCGTCACTTCATAGCGGCCCATGTAGAACGACTGCGTCAAGGTCACCGAGCGCGTGGGGTTCTCATCGCCGTAACACCCACACTGATTCGGCGCCCTGCATCCCATCGTGAACGTTCCGGCTGGAATCAACAACATCTCAATCTGCGTTGCCGTGTCGCGAACGCGCCACGCCAGGCCGCTCGCAATGATCGCTGCGCGCAGCGTTGCATCCGTCACCACCGCCGGGTTTGGCTCTGCTTCCACGAGCGTGGCCCAACTAGGAACCGTTACTGGTGGGCATGCGCCCAAAAATTCAAGTAGCAGACCGAGGTCCGCGCCGCCGACGATTCCATCGCCGTTGAGATCTGCGCTCCCTGCTTGACCCCATTGGTCTAAGAGACTCCCGATGTCTGCCCCGGTCACTGTGCGATCCGCATTGAGATCACCTAGACATGACTGCGCAGTTGCCGGCATGGCAACCACGAGCGCAAGTACGGCGGTGAAAGAGCAAACGGCATTCCGTACACGAGCCCGCCCGGTGTGTTTCGATTTGTCCATAGGTCATATGACGGCTCGGACGTGCAGCCAACAACAATCCCGTGCAAGGCGAAGTTTCGGGCATTACCCGTATACGACCAAATTTCACCGCACTCACGACGCCATCATTGTCAGCGAACCGGACCGCCACGGATTACTCAACGGACGATGGGGGAGCTTCCCTGACCGATCTCGACGCCCGCCCATTGGGGCTTACGACGGTCTCCTCAGAGGCTCCAAACGCTGGCATAAGCATCCCCCAACCTCCTGAAGCGCACCAAACACCAAACTCCGCTTGTTACCGATGCAAGGCAACGGTTGCCGACAAAGACGCGTGTGGCTGTTTCGACAGTGTCGTAAATCAATATCATCCAATCAAATCACCTCGATTTGATATATATTCGGACATCATCCAAATAGAGATGGCACGGGAAACGCTTGCATCGGTGATCGGCGATCTCCCAAGGGGCTCTGATCATTGATTCGGCGACCGCCAACGGCGTTGAAACTAGCATTTGCAAAAGCAATGAATTGAAACACAATGCAACAACAGCAGCTCGACCAACCAGTACCCGTAAAGCAGAATTCCGTTAAAATGATTTAGAAAGGATGCCTTGGTGCTGCATTGGCTTTCCTCCTGTTGGCCACAGGTTTGATCATTTGGATGCTATTGCCAGTCGTAAGTACACCGCCGCAATACATTACCGACGCAGAAGCAGAGATCCAAAGCTCCTCGCCGCCCACCGAAGTTCAAACCGGGATTAACGGAGCGAAAGGCGTAGCCATCGCTACCACTTCTACCCGTCAATACGACATCGATCAAACAATGTACGCCTTGTACGCGATCGAAAAAGCATTGAAAGAAGCAACTACTTTTGAAGAACTAACACAGTATGTGCTGCAAAGAGAATCAGATCTTGTTGCCCCAGAAGTTGCAACCTTAAAACGGGATTTGTTTCAGACATATAAAGAGCTATTGGATTCCCGCGACGACAACGAACAGATTCAATCAGTATTCAACGCATGGAATAGAATTCTGCTTGATAAAGTCTCAAACACTGAGTTTAACATTAGCGGCGTGATGTTAGACGCAAGAATCTCCAGTGGCGCTAATCCCGAACGCGAGAGAGCGCGCCTGCAAGAAGAGATTGAAAACAAGAAATTTGCAGACGATGTCAAGCAACGAATTAGAAAGGCCGAAGATGAACTGCTGGCCTTCTACTTTCGTTACGATGAGCTTTATACAAAGTACATGCTTCAATGGGACAAACTCTGCTCCCTGAGAGATGAGGCCTTCTACGCCTCATATTCGAGCCAGTGGGACCAGGCAATCGCGGCAGCAAGTAAGGCTATTCAGATGTCTCCAACTGAAAAGGAGGCCCATGTGTTGCTGGCGATGGCATTGGTTGAAGCCGGTGAGGATAGTGGGCAGCAAATGGAAACTGCCCTTCCAAGCAACCTAAAAAATGCATCTGTTCTTTTAGAAAGCTTCGTTGGGGATCGGAATAATCTATATGCCCCGGCTCATTTACTTCGAGGGGTCATCAAATTGAAACAAGGAAGCCCCGCGGAGGCCTTTGTATATTTTGACCAAGCTGCAGCATACTTTCCCAAACATCAGGAGGATCTGAACGATCGCCTCAATCTGTACAAGAAGAGATCCTACTTACGTGATTCACGTGAAGGCAATCGCTTGTGGTCACTATATAAGAGTCTAATGTCGGGGTCAGGATACTTCAGTCCAGAGTTTCAGAAAGCCCGCGCGCTTCATGCGCAAGGGAAGGACCAAGATGCCCGTGACAAGATCTTTGATCACTTCCAGCGTCGAAAAAATCAGGGCGAATGGGGAAAGGTTCTTGACGACTTCCGATTTGCAAATGTGTTTCTCGGCACTGAGTTGACTCGAATCAATGCAAACTCTGATAAGGCAGTTGTTGTCAAACTCAATGACTCCGGTAAGTGGTCTAATCTTTACGCTAACAAGATTGAAATCAACCTTACAAACAACTCGGGGGAAGACCTTCATAACGTTTCCGTTTTGCTGTGCGTCAGATTCACCGATATGTTTAAGAATGACTATATTTCATTTCCCGTCGAAAGCACTTTGGCTGTCCTAAAGGCTGGCGAAACCTTCAAGGCGGATGTTGCTGATATTGCCAAGTTGACGAAAGACGATCTAGGGAAAGAGAAAAAGTTCACTGATGTCATTCAATACGGGGCGGTACTGATTAGCGATGAAGTTATTACATGGGCAAAGCAGGTGAGCGACATTCAACCGGCAGGTGAACCCAAGCCATAGTCGCCATACCACTCGGGCCACATCGCCTACTACGTGCGGCGCATTGCGGGCGGCGTTTGGCTCATGAAGTCGGTCGAGCGCAACGCCGGCGCTTGCGACCGAACCGTGCTAGTCCACATCCAAACAGCAGTGCCACGCCGGATGGCGTTGGGACGGTGGTGTAATTCAACGTGAACGTCGCTCCGGGCTGTTGTAAGACCACACCCGACATATCGATCGTCAGCGCGTTGTTAACGAACGAGAGATCCGAGGCACTCAAGTTTGCGACATTGCTTGAGGAGCCAAAGGTGAATGCAGAAAATGCCATCGAGGTCGGAATGCTCAATGTGAACTGGTTGGATCCGAAAAACGTCCCTTGGACAATGGACCCGGGCGGGCCGCCTCCGGAGTCGAAGGACAAGATCATCGAACTTTCGCGGAAATCAATACTGAAGGCAGCCCAGAGTTCACCAGGATTGCTCGACCAGTAATACTCAACCAACGTGGAACTCACCAGGAACGACGAAGCGTCACGGGTGGAGCCGCCCTCCAACCAAGTGAATTGCGCGGGTTGGCCGACAAGCCCCGCTTGAGAATGACATGCGATCATGCTTGCGCACAAAACAACCGTATACCCGCCAAATTGAAAGCGTTTCATACCTTGCCTCCTCCTCGATGTGCATAGCGAATTTCAGCGCAAGACAAACTCTGCGGGCTGTCCTGACAACAAGGTACCCCCACTGAATCGCGTAAGCAATTTGTTTATGGGAAGTTCTCTCAGATCGGTGTGCGGCACCGCTGAGGCACATATTCATGTGGGCGCCGGGCGCACGCATCAGATTCGGGTGGACGTGTCCGAATGTGATTACACCGGCGTTTGGCTCATGAAGTCGGTCGAGCGCAACGCCGACCTTGACGACATCACCGAAGAAGACATCGAGGAAGGCGCCCTGAACGACGACCAGCTCCAAGCGCTGTGGGGCCGAACCCTGTACGAGGCGCTGCGCACTCATGACGCCATCGTGGGCAGCGAACTAGGCGGGCAGTTCGGCGACGAGGCGCGGCATCATTTCCCCAACGATCTTCATGATGCGTCCGCTTCTTGTTGCGGTGCTTCGGTATCCCACATTTCCCGATAAGCGTGAACGTAACTCGTCGTGGCCGTTGGATTGATCGGGTAGTAGTAGCGGCAAAGTGCTTTGAAGACGGCGAGGCCTTCGGGGACGCAGGCACAATCGAGAAGATGGTCGAGGGTGTGCTCGATCTCTTTCACGTTGCGAGAGCGTGAATCGATCAGGGATTGGACAATAGGTGAGAGCGAGGCGGCTTTTTGCCGGTGAATCGCATGGACACTGGCTACGAGGGATCGAATTTTCGCAAATTCAGCGTCGCCTGCGGGGGATGCAGATTGACTGTTGTTTCTATCCGTCATATCCGACCTCCTTGCCAACTTTCTTGAGGAAGCGTTCCATGTCCTGCTCTTTGGACATTTCCACAGCGTAGCGGGACACGAAGCGGAGCTACCAACAAATCTGGACCTGCACACCAATCCTCAACCCCCATTCGACTGCTCCCCCGTCCCATCCCCAAACAACCGCAAGTACGGATCAAACCGAAACCGCCTGTTGTTCGCATGCCCCGTGATCTCGGTCAGCAATCCGATTGCAACGAGATGGGAAGCTGATCAAGTCGCACCAGGCCGTGCTGCATGGCACTCACATAGTTCACCACCTCGCCAACATCGCTTGGCGCATGGGGGTCGAACAGTTTCGCTTCCGCAGCCAACACATCCTGCCGGATCTTGCGCCTGGTGAGTTTGCCATGGGCTGAAAGTGGCTCCTTAACAAACTGTGAGTTTATTACGGAGCCAAATCTACTCCATATGCAACTCAAACGGGGCCGTCCATCCAGCACCGCCGCGTCCATTCAGTCACCCCCGCCGACGCCGTGCACCCACCACGCCGGCAAGACCAAGCAAAGCCACCGCACTTGGGCTCGGCACAACATCACCAATCAAAGTCATCTGAATAGTCGGGTTGTTGCCTTCGCCGTCCGGCGTGGTCACGTATGCATTGGTGGTCACCGCGAACGTGGTGTTCGCTCCGTCGTAGAGGAAGTTCGACGCAATGGTGTAGTACGCGCTGTTGTAGGAAAGCT
>JBILYM010000126.1:0-6410 GCA_044377725.1 Phycisphaerales bacterium | reverse complement strand
CGTGCTACCTGGATGCCGCGCGACTGGTTGCGTGGGATGTTCCCGCTGGCTGGCAAGTAGCGCTTGATGAACGCATGGGAGTCAATGGAGCGCCGCCCACTGGTGAGGCGTGCTTCTTCCGTGCGGCCATGCAGCCAGTTTCCGCACTGGTTGCAGTGGGTGGAGCGCATGAATCAGATCAGTCGAAAGCGATCGCGGAGCGCGATGGGATAGCGGCTGACTTTGGCGCGGCTGATCCGCGCTTCATTGGGCGCCTTGGTAAGGAAGCTGTGTTGACCCTGGAGTTTCCAACGGCGCTTGATGGTCACGCGGGTGACCCGGCGCTCATCGTTGACGGTTGGGTTGAGTATCCGTATTCATCAACCGGGTTCGCCATGTGGCAAGCATCCGCTCAGTACCAAGCGCTTTCAATGGAGGCGCGGGATCCTGCTACCGGGGCGTGGAAGTCGGTGGTGGCTGAATACGGCTACCCAGCCGGCATGCCACGTCGCGCGGTGTTTCCAGTGCCGCGCAGCGCACTGCCCCCGGGATGTACCACGCTTCGATTGCGGACCACCATGGAGATCTACGTTGATCGCGTTGAACTGGCGTGGTTTGAGCCATGCCCGCAAGCGCGCCGCTTTGCAGCACCGCTCTTGACGGCATCAGTAGCGGACGCCGGATTTGCGGCACGCGTTCCCCATCCGCAACGCCGACCGGACTACGACTATGCGCGACGTGCTCCGCTGTGGGATTGTCGCAAGCAGCCCGGGCTGTATACGCAGTTGGGTGAGTGCACTCCGCTGTTGGCCGCCACCGATGACGCGGTAGCCATCTTTGGCGCTGGCGAAGAAGTGCAACTGCGCTTTGATGCGGTTGCAACTCCGAGCCCCGCACCGGGGATGAATCGGACTTGGGTGCTTGAACTGGACGGTTGGTGCAAGGACATGGACATGCTGACCGGTGACGGAGCAACGCTTGGACCGCTCCCGTTCCGGGATGGAATGTCAACCACGCCTGCCCGCGACGCATTGCAGGCACAGTTCAATATTCGTTGGGCTGGCGGCCGCTAGATCTCGCTGACCACAATCTTTCGGTACGACACGCCTAGACTGCGTGCATCCGCTGCTCGCTGTGTTGCTGCGAGCAGGCGTATCTCCGCGTTCGACGTCTTGCATGAATCCCCCACTCGACCCTGCATATGGCTGACGCTCGACCCAGACTCATTCCGCCCGGTGGTGTGGTGACGCCGCGGATGCGTGTGCTGTTGCTGGTGACGCTGGTGTTGTTTGCGCTACTGACCATCAACTCCATTTATCTGGGCGGCGTCACGCTCACGGAGTGGTTCACCAAAGAACAGCGCCAGAACTCGTTCTACCTGTGGATGTTCCTTGGGCATTTGGTACTTGGTCTGGCCATCACACTGCCGGCGATCGCCTTTGGCGCTTGGCACTGGAAGCGGGCACATCATCACCCCAACCGACGTGCGGTGCGTATGGGTAATGTCACGTTCATTGCGGCCATTGTCACCTTGGTGACCGGTGTTCTACTGACACGGGTTGATGTTGCCGGTGTGGTGGCAGAGCTGCGCGAACCGGGCGCGCGAAGTTTGGCGTACTGGATGCACATCGCAGCGCCGCTTGTAGTGGTGTGGGGCTTTGTGCTGCATCGATTGGCTGGTCGCCGCATTCGTTGGCGCACCGGGTTTGCAGTAGTGGCTGCGTCGCTTTTGATGGTGGTTGGGTTTGATGGCTGGCATCGATTCGATGCGTCGCGGCCTCGTCCAAGTCCGAAAGATGGCGCGGCGTACTACGAACCGAGTTTGGCACGGACCGCAAACGGCGCGTTCATTCCGGAAAGCTCGCTTTCTCAGAACGATTACTGCATTTCCTGCCACCCCGACGCGTATCGATCTTGGGCACACAGCGCGCATGCCGCGAGCAGTTTCAACAATCCAATGTACGCCTTCAGCGTGCGTGAAACACGGCGGCGTTCATTTGAGCGCGAGGAAAATGTCAACGATGCGCGATTCTGCGCAGGCTGCCATGATCCGGTGCCGTTCTTCACTGGCGCCTTTGAGGATGCCCGCTTTGATGATCCGCATTACGACGTTTCCAAGGATCCGATGGGCGCCGCCAGTATCACTTGCACGGCGTGTCACTCCATCGTTGCGGTGAATTCCACGCGGGGAAACGCTGATTACGTTATTGAGGAGAGTCCGCAGTATCCATTTACTGGCAGTGAGTCTCCATTCTTGGCGTGGACCAATCGACAGTTGGTCAAGGCCAAGCCGGCGTTCCACAAGCAAACATTTCTCAAGCCGGAAGTGCATCGCAGTGCCGAGTTCTGCAGTACCTGTCACAAGGTGTTTCTGCCTGAAGAGCTCAATGATTACAAGTGGCTGCCTGGGCAGAATCACTATGACTCGTGGCGACTTTCCAACCGCAGTGGTCACGGTGTGCAGGGGTGGTATTGGCCCAACGAGCCTGCCAGAAACTGCAACGGCTGCCATATGCCTGAGGTTGCCAGTACGGACATGGGCGCCAAGCCGCGTGGCCCGGACGGCGAGTTGCGTTTGCGAGATCACCTGTTTGTAGGTGCAAATACCGCAACTGCAGCTCTCAGCGGTCTGCCGGACCCGGAAAGTGCCCGTGCTGCAACCGAGGCGTTTAATCGCGGCGTGTTGCGCCTTGACATCTTTGCGCTGCGCGCGGATGGCCGTGCGGACGGGGCGCTCACGCCGCTGCTTGCCGATGCTGCCCCCGCATTGCTTGCTGGTCAGCGCTACTTGTTGGAAGTGGTGGTTCGCACGCTCGGCAGTCTTGGACATGAGTACACGCAGGGAACCGTTGACAGCAACGAGACCTGGCTTGATGTCACTGTGCGTGCCGGTGACCGTGTCATTGCTCGCTCGGGTGCGATGGGTGAGGGCAATACGGTTGACCCGTGGAGCAAGTTCTTCAACGTCTACATGCTGGACCGCGACGGTCAGCGGATCGATCGACGCAATCCGCAGGACATCTTTGTTCCGCTGTACAACCAACAGATTCCGCCAGGTGCAGCAGACCTGACGCGCTATGCGTTTACGGTGCCTAACGATGTGCAGGGTCCCATCACTATTGATGCTGCAGTTCGGTATCGAAAGTTTGACACCACCTACATGCGCTACGTGTACGGTGCTGAGTACGTCAATGTGCTCCCAGTGATGACGCTGGCGACTGATCAGGTGGTGTTTGGCGGCGCAGTGATTCCGCCGGCGGATTCCGCTGCAATCGGCACGGTTGTTACGCCCGTCGCCCCGGGCGCGCCCGCCGCGCCCGCCGCAACGCCCACGTGGGAACGCTGGCTTGACGCAGGAATTGCGCACTTCCGCGTAGCCGATCGCGCTGCCGGGAAGGGGCAATGGGCGCAGGCAGATCAGGCATTCGCGGAGGCTGCAGCAGCGGGACGCGTCGAAGGTTGGATCGGTCGAGCCCGCGTGGCATTGCGCGATGGGCGCATTGATGAAGCGGCGTCTTACTTGCGCACTGCTGCCGAGAAACATCCGGGTCAGTTGCCGTGGTCCGTTGCTTACTGGAGCGCGGTGATCGACATGCAGAATGGTCAGTATGACCGCGCCATGGATGGATTCCGCGCAGTGTCCGCGACGGCATTCACCGAAGCGCACGCGCGCGGCTTTGATTTCTCGCGCGATGATCGCGTGCTCACGGACTGGGCCAGTGCATGCATGGAACGCGCGCGGCAACTGCGTGAGCCCGGCGACGCGGAGAAGCGCACCGCGCTGTATGCCGAGGCCGTTGCCCTCACTGATCGTGCGCTGGCTCTTGATTCGCAGCGGTTTCAATCGTGGTACATCCGTATGCAGGCACTTGAAGCGATCGGTGACGCAGCGCGCGCGGCCGACGCGCGTGCCGCGTATGAACGCTATCGACCCGATGACAATGCCCGTGACCGTGCCGTCAATGCCGCCCGCGCCCGCGATGCGGCTGCCAATCACGCGGCAGAACCGGCCGCCGTGTACGACCTGCAGCGCGTTGGTGCGCCAGGGTTAGCGTCTGGCGCTGTGGCGCGGAGTGCACCGTGACCGCGCCGAGCGACACGCGTGATCCTGCCGACCAACCTCCGGATGACCAGATCATCGGGCGGGCATTTTGGGTTTCAGCGGCGGTCGTGGGGTTGGTGGCGGGGGGCGTGGTGATGTGGCGGCAGTGGCCGCGAGGTGCCGCGCGGGCAGCCCCGGTGGCGCCGCTCCCTTCGGGTCCGGCGGTGGTTGCCGCGCTACCACCGTCATCCGCTGCGGCTGCCTTGACCTTCCAGGATCGTTCCATTGGATCGAACGGCGCTTGGGGCGCCGGCATCGATCGCCTCACTGGAGCCGCTGGCGACCGCCTGCTTCCGGAGACCATGGGCGGCGGCGTGGCGGTGTGGGACGTCGACGCCGATGGCGACTTGGACCTGCTCTTCCCGGACGGAGACGCGTGGCCGAACGCCGCCGCTGGCTCGCGGCGTGGCCTAGGGGTGGCGGTCTTCCTGAATCAGCACAGCACCGCCGCTGCGGCAGCCGTTCGCGGCAACGCTACACCGGAGGCGCAGTTCGTCCGCGCCCTCAACACCGGGCTCGAACAGCCCTGGCAGGGCATGGGCGTTGCACTGGCGGATCTTGATGGCGATGGTCGCCCTGAAATCCTGGCAACCGGGGTGGGGGGCGTGCGCTTCTTCGTCGCCGAGCATTCCGCCGTCGGTACCGCCACGCGATGGCGTGACGCGACTGCCGAAGCAGGCCTTGCGGCGATCAGTGGATGGACAACCGCTGCCGGCTTCGCTGACTTTGATCAGGACGGTGATCTTGACTTGGTGGTTGGCCGCTATGTGGAGTGGTCCAAGGAGATTGATCTGCGCGTGAACTACACGCTGACGGGTCTCGGTCGTGCGTACGGAGCGCCAACCGGATTCGCCGGTACGGACTTGGTCTTGATGGAACAAGTGAGCCCATTGCGATTTGCTGATCGCACTGCAGAGCGCGGGCTATTGGTGCGCAATCGTTCCACCAATCAACCAATGGCCAAGGCGCTTGGATTTGCTATTGACGACTGCGACAGTGATGGCGACTTGGATCTCTTTGTTGCCAATGATTCAGTGCAGAACTTTCTGTTTATCAATGATGGTCACGGGGTCTTTCAAGAACGCGGCGTTTCCGCCGGCGTTGCGTTCGATCGCAACGGTGCCGCTACCGGCGCCATGGGTTGCGACACTTCGCATCTTCGCAACGATGCCGCTCTGGCAATGGCAGTTGGAAATTTCGCCAATGAGCCATGCAGCCTGTACGTCACCGCTGGCGACGGCCGCTTTGCCGATGACGCCATCGTGGACGGAATTTCCGCAGCGACCCGTCGCGCACTGACCTTTGGGGTTGCCTTCGTGGACCTGGATTCTGACGGCTGGGAAGATCTGCTCTTGGCAAACGGGCACATTGAAGAACGCATCGCCGATGTTCAGCCAACGCAGCGCTATGCGCAACCCGCGCAGGTGTTCTGGAACCGCGCTGGGCAGCCGGGACCCGCCTTCACGGAGATTCCCGCCGCGTCCCTGGGGGCATTGGCTACGCCAGTAGTTGGTCGCGGACTCGCTTGGGGAGACTTTGATCACGACGGCGCACAGGATCTTGTGATTGGCGCAGTGAGTGGCACACCGCTCGTGGTGCGTAACGCTACTCAGCAGGGCGGTCACATCGAATGCGTGTTGGTTGACTCAACCCATGCTGGCAATCGCGATGCGATCGGCGCGCAGGTGATGATTCAGCTTGACAATGGTCGCACGCTGCGGAGGACGGTGATGCCCACCCGTTCATACCTTTCGCAAGTATCGCCACACGCTTTCTTCGGACTTGGCGAAGCGCACATCACCTCCTGCGAAGTTCGCTGGCCAGATGGCCAACAGACCAAGCATGTGATTCAACGCTCCGACGAAGGATCCCGCGTCACCATTTCGCGGTGAATATCCGTTGCCTGGCGAACTCAGGCAATCGCTCAGGAATAACCGGGTTCCGCCATGATCCGCCAATCACTCAGGGGCATATGCCCCAGGCGGCGAGCAGCGTTCCAAGGTCTGCACCGTTGGTGTCGCCGTTGCCATCAAGGTCAGAATTTCCAGGGTTGCCCCATCCAGCGAGCAGCGTGCCGAGGTCCGCACCGTTGACAACACCGTTGCCGTCAAGGTCACCCAAGCATGGGTTGACGCAGACGACTGCGGAGATGGAGAAGTCGTCGATGCCAACTTCGGTGGTTGAATTGTCGGGCGAGTCAGTAATCGAGAAGCGGAAGCGCATCGTCGAGGTCAAGTTTGGAACAACGGAGCGCAGTGAGAAACTCACACGATTCCACGCATTTGGAGTTGGATAACTTGAAACGTTTTCCAAGCGACCCCAAGTGGCG
>JBILYM010000011.1:0-19263 GCA_044377725.1 Phycisphaerales bacterium | reverse complement strand
CGTTCAGCGGGCCGATGAATGATCCGCTTGATGGCACTGGTGCTGGTGTTGCCTTCATCGATGGCTCGGTTTGGTACACGTGCATCCCATCGCTGTGGCGCTTTCAAGACACCAAGGGCACCGGCGTTGCCGACGTGCGCGAGAAGATGTTCACTGGCTTTGGTATCCGCACCGCGCTGCGTGGTCATGACATGCACGGTCTTGTCCAAGGCCCCGATGGTCGCGTGTATTGGTCGATCGGCGATCGCGGGTATCGCGTTCGCAGCAAGGAGGGCAAGGAGCTTTCCCGCACCTTTACCGGCGCGGTGTTTCGCTGCGAACCCGATGGATCACACCTAGAGGTGTTCGCGCATTCGCTGCGAAATCCGCAGGAATTAGCCTTCAATCAATGGGGTGATCTCTTCACCGGCGACAACAATTCTGATGGCGGTGATCGCGCGCGCATCGTTTACATCATGGAGGGTGGCGAAACCGGTTGGGACATGAACTACCAGACGCTTGAGGGTGCCAATCAACGTGGACCATGGAGCCAAGAGCACACGTGGTGGAAGTGGGACGCGGCTGATCCAGTGCGACCAGCATGGACGCTTCCTCCGATTGAACATCTTTCGGATGGCCCCGCTGGTCTTGCGTTCTATCCAGGACTTGGTCTACCCACGCGATACCAGAATCACTTCTTCCTGTGCGACTTTCTTGGTGGTGATGAGTACAGCCAGATTCTCTCCTTTGCGGTGGAGCCGCAAGGCGCTGGCTACACGGTCACTGATTCACATGAGTTTGTGAAGGAAGTCCTGCCAACCGATGTTGATTTCGGCTGGGATGGCAAGATGTACATCAGCGATTGGTCGAACGGTTGGTACAGCGATCACACTGGTCAAATGTTCACGGTGTGGGATCCAACGCTCATTGAAGATGTGAATATTCGCACTGCGCAGAATCTGGTGCGCGAGGGCTTTGGTAAGCAAGCGGAATCGCTTCTGCTGCAATGCTTAGCGCACCCTGATATTCGCATTCGGCAACGCGCGCATTTGGAACTTGCGCGTCGTGGTGCAAAGACCACGGACTCGCTGGTCACTGTCGCAGCGGACGCCGGTCAGGCGTTTGCGCCGCGGTTCCATGCGCTGTGGGCGCTCGGCGTGCAGGCGCGCCATGGTGCCGATGCTGGACAACGTATGGCGAAGGCGGACGCTGCAGTGGTTGCGCGCCTGGCTGATGAGAATGCCGAAATTCGTCGGCTTTCTGCGCGTCTTGCTGGTGATGCGCGGATAGCCACTGCTGGTGATGCGCTGGTTTCGCTCCTCACTGATGAAGACCTGCGCGTCCGTGCACAGGCTGCCATTGCGCTTGGAAAGATCAAGCACGTTTCGGCCATGCAGAACATCGCTGCGATGGCGTGGGAGAATGAGAATCAAGATCCGTTCTTGCGTCATGCGGCCGTCATGGGATTGGTCGGCATGGAACAACCAGACAAGATTCATGAGCTTGCTGCGGATCCGTTTCCACAGACGCGCCTCACCGCGGTGCTGGCCATGCGTATGACGCGCGACTCACAGTTAGCGCGTCTCCTGCATGACCCCGACCTGCGTGTGGCGACTGAAGCCGCGCGTGCCATCAATGACTTGCCGATTCCAGAAGCAGAGCCCGCACTTGCGGCGCTTGCTGCAAAGTTTGCGCCGGATGATCGCGCGTTGGCAACCGCCGCGGATGCGGCGAAGGACAAGTCAACGTGGGAACGGCAGATGTGGACGGACCGCAAGGGCTTCAGTGCTGGGCAACTCGCGTCCGATCCGATCTGGTCCACCAAGGCTGATCGGTCTGAGTTCCTTGATGAATGCAGTGGATTTGCAAAGGCCGGCAATGACTACGTCCAGCGTGTGCGTGGCACATTCAAAGTGCCTGCGACCGGCGACTATGTTTTCAGCGTTACGAGCGACGATGACAGCGTGTTGCTGATTTCCGCAAAGGGTGATCCCGCTGCTGCCAAGCAGTTGGCCAAGGTCGAGAACTACGTGAATCCCGGCGATTGGGAGGCGCAGCCTGGCCAGTTCGCCACCGTGCACTTGGATGCTGGTGACGAGGTATACATCGAAGCGCGCGCGTTCCAGGGCGGTGGTGGTAATCACTTGGCCGTTGGTGTGGTGCATCCCGATGGCAAGAAGGAACAGCCGATTGGTTCGTTCATGGGCGACACCAGTTCCATGCCGCTATTGCGCCGCGTGATCAATGAGAATGTCCGCGAAGGCACGCCCGCCAATGCTGCGGCGATTGCTGCGATGGCGGCCAATCCCGCCCTTGCGCCGGCGGCGCGCATTGAAGCGATGGATGCGCTGGCTACGTTCTTGGAACCAGCCGCCCGCGACCGCGTCAACGGGCACTGGCGTCCGGTGGATGCAGGTGAGCGTTCCAAGGATGCCTATGTTGCTGTACTGAAACAGCGTATTCCCAGCCTGGCAACCAACGGGCCGAGCGCGGTGCGCACTATTGCGCGTGAAATGGCTGCAAAATACGGCGTACCGATGGATAGTGGTGCCGCGCTTGCAGCGGTACTTGACCGCACCAAGTCTGCGCAAGAGCGCGTGGCATGCTTGATGCAGTTGGCGCAAGACCGCGATGCGAAACTTGCGCAAGCGGTTGACGCTGCGTTGATTTCGGACGAGCCGCGATTGCGTGCGCAAGCGCGAACCATTGTTGTTCGCAATGACCCGACGCGCGGTCAAGAGATGCTGAACGCCGCGATTTCTGGTGGCACCACGCTGGAAAAACAGGCTGCGATTGCCGCTATTGGCGCAAGTGAGGGCGCGGATGCGGATGCGGCGCTTGCTGGCCTGGTTGCCTCGATGACTGCAGGAACGCTGCCGCCCGCGCTGGCGATTGATGTGATTGATGCCGTAGCAACACGACCGAAGTTGAAAGATAAAGCTGCTGCGTGGTCAAGCAACCTGACCGCGAATGACAAGCTTGGTACCTGGCTCTTGGCGCTTGAAGGCGGCGATGTTGAGCGCGGTCGACAAGTGGTGAACTTCAACAGTGCGGCCGCGTGCCTTCGTTGCCACATGGTGGAAGGCACTGGCGGGCACGCCGCGCCGAGTCTTGCGGGTGTAGCGAATCGCTATGACCGAAGAGGGATGCTGTTGAGCATCGTTGAGCCGAATGCCCAGGTGGCGCAGGGCTTCGGACCGATCAGCTCCATGCCAGCGATGGGAACTGTTCTCACGCCGCGGGAGGTGCGGGATGTGGTGGAGTATTTGGGAACGTTGAAATAACAAACTCCGCTTCCGATATTATAATTTCACTATGAAAGTATGCGTCACCGGAGCTACCGGATTTATCGGTTACCAACTTTGCCAACGACTCATGCGCGATGGTCATGAGGTTGTTGGTTTCGACCTGATGAAGCCCGACAGCGATCAGAAGTTGCCCAGATTCATCCAGGGCGACATTCGTGACCCAGAGTCTGTTCGACGAGCACTGACGGGCGTGCAAGCGATTTTCAGTTTGGCTGCTGCACATCATGACTTTGGAATTGATGAGCCCACCTATTTCGCTGTGAATCGCGATGGCTCTCGCGTCATTTGTGACGAGGCTGATCGACAAGGAATTACGCGCATTTGCTGGTATTCCAGTTGTGCCGTGTATGGCGACTGCCCATCACCGCGCAATGAAGAATCCACTCCTCGACCAAACGGCCACTATGGCGCATCGAAGCTGGCCGGAGAGGGCGTGTTTCGGGAGTGGGTTGCCCGCGGAGGCGGCAGGTCTGCTCTCATCATTCGGCCCACGATTACCTTTGGTCCTGGCAATGTTGCCAACATGTACTCCTTGATACGACAAGTAGCGAGCGGACGGTTTGTGATTGCTGGAGCAGCAACAAATCGTAAGAGCTTGAGTTATGTGGAGAATCTTCTGGATGCCACTATGCATCTGTGGAATCGCGGATTTGAGGGGTTACAAACCTATAACTTCGTCGAGAAACCGGACCTCAATAGCCGAGAAATCGCTGAGGCGGTCGGCACTGCACTTGGTAAGGCGCGGCCCGGGCCCACATTGCCTATGCCCGTTGTCCTTGCTTTGACGATGCCATTTGATGCCATCACTGCAATCACGGGTAAGGACCTCGGCATCAGCACCATGCGTGTTCGCAAGTTGTTTGCGCAAGAGACGAAGTTTGAATCAGACAAGCTTGCCGCCACCGGCTTTAAGAGCGCTGTCTCCATCCGCGAGGGAATCTCTCGCATGGTTCAGTGGTGGAAGCAGGCGGGGTCGAAGGCTGTTCCAAAATGGCGACAGCCGCCTGCAAGTGTGCAGCGGTTTGATGCGTAGACGACTTAATGTCTGTGTCACGTCGACGTTATCTGTAGCGCTATCAAGTAAGAGTGGCGCGTGAAGCTAGATCAGGATTTGCGGCGCTGGCCGGCGGCTATATCCACAACCCGCAGATACTCCTGAGCGGCGGCATGCAACGTAAAGCGCGTTTCCATGTCTGCTCGTCCTGCTTGGCCCATCTTGGCTGCAGTACTCGGATTGTTGCGGAGAATCTCAATGTTGGCAACGAGTGCGTCGGCATCTCCAATTTCGCACCATAATCCGCTCTTGCCACGATCAACCATCCGCTGCAATTCGCTTCCGGGTTCACTTAGCGCAAGAACTGGCTTTCCGACCGCAAGGGAGGAGTAAAACTTCGATGGGAAGCTGATCCCCTCAACACCCTTGGCAATGGTGACAAGGCTGGCATCACACGAATTCAACGAGTCATTAAGTCCCGCAAACGGTTGGTACTGGTGAACATCAACATTCTTCAGACCCAGCTCCTTGATACGTTCCTCGATGTATGCCTTGCGCCCGCCAGCGCCAACAAACACTAACTGGAAATTTGGGTCGTTTGACATCCGCCGCGCCACCTCAAGCATGGTGTCGAATTCGTAATAGAGGCCAAGGTTTCCCGAATACAAAATGGTGAATTTGCGGTCATATCCATGGCGCTTCGCAAAGTCGCAATCTGACTTTGAAACCGGATGGAGCATCTTTGGATCTGCCCAGTTATGAATGACCTGCACGCGCTCGGGCGACACGCCGTACTCACGAACCAGCAGTTCCTTGGCTCGATCACACAGGACGATGGTCTGCTGTGCCCGCCGGTAAAACAATCTGTTGATTCTGTGCCAAACCCGTTCAATCAATGATCCCTTGCGAATCTTGCCTATGAGAACAGCGATATGGGGATAACTATCGTGAAGGAGGACGATGTAATCGTGTCTTCGAACGAGAGATACGAGCCCTCCAATGATCCCCAGAAAGGGTGGGTTGCTCGTGTACATGAACACCCGATTGTGAGTCCTTGCAAGCAGCATCCGAATTCCGAGTGGAACAAGAAATGTTACGGAGTTCGAGGCTCTCCCGAGAATTGAGTCTTTGCGAAATCGGGTCGTTTGCATGCGCCGGATAGAGACCCCATCGCAGACTTCCTTTGACTCACATGGTTGCCAAGTTTCTGGCGGGCCATAGGAGGGGAACGAACTGACAACGGATACTTTGCGACCCATGGCCGCTGACTCGTGTGCCAGTTCGGCGAGCAAGTGACCCGTGCTTGCGACATCCGGAACGTAATACTGGTTCAAAATGACAAACTCTGCCTGGCTCCCATTCGGCTTCCCGTGATCCGCTCCCGTCACTGATCATGCCCCGAAGCATCAGGAACATCATGCCCCGCATCGCGAAGCGTCTTCTCTCGGCGCGCGAGTTCGAGGTCGTTTTCCACCATCATGATGGCGAGCGCCTTCACATCAACAGTGGGCTTCCAACCCAGCGCTTTCTGCGCCTTGGTGTTATCTCCGAGTAGTTGCTCAACTTCCGCGGGTCGGTAGTAGCGCGGGTCGATCTCGATGAAATCCTTGTAGTCCATGCCGAGGTGACTGAACGAAAGCTCACAGAACTCACGGACACTGATCATCTTGCCGGTGGACACCACGTAGTCATCGCCCTGCTCTTGCTGCAACATGCGCCACATAGCGTCAACGTAATCGCCTGCAAAGCCCCAGTCGCGCAGTGCGTCAATGTTGCCGAGGTACAGCTTCTTCTGCATGCCCAACTTGATACGGCCGACCGCACGAGTGATCTTGCGCGTGACGAACGTCTCGCCGCGGCGTGGGCTCTCGTGATTGAAGAGGATGCCGCAGGAAGCGTGCATTCCGTAACTTTCGCGGAAATTGACAGTGATCCAGTGAGCGAAGACTTTGGCGCATCCGTACGGGGAACGGGGATAGAACGGCGTGGTTTCGCGCTGCGGAACTTCCTGCACCTTGCCGTACATTTCGCTGCTTGAGGCCTGGTAGTAGCGCACGCGCTTGCCACTCTGCACTTCGTACACGCGGACCGCTTCGAGCAATTTCAGCGCGCCAACGGCGTCGGTGTCGGCGGTGTAGATCGGCATATCGAAACTCACGCGCACATGGCTTTGCGCCGCCAGGTTGTAAACCTCGGTTGGCTCGACCATGCGGATGATGTTCGATAGGTTGTTGCCATCGTTCAAGTCGCCATAGTGGAGCTTCAGGCGGCTGCCTGGAAGGTGCGGATCCTGATAGATGTGGTCAAGGCGCGCGGTGTTGAAGCTGGAACTGCGCCGGACGATGCCGTGGACTTCATAGCCCTTCGCGAGAAGCAGTTCGGTGAGGTAACTGCCGTCTTGGCCGGTGATTCCGGTGATCAGTGCCTTCTTCATGGCGAAATTCCAACATCATGCTCAATGGTGATAGAGCCAGCTGCGCAGCCAGCGAATTGATTCATCGGTTGTTATACCCCCCCGACTTGGCACGGAATATGTGACTTTTATTCGATATCCGGATCGTGTGAAGCAACATTGCGCGATCGCCGATAATGACCAACATCTATGCCAATAAACCTCCCCACCTCCCGCATTCTCCTCACCGGCGGGGCCGGCTTTCTTGGTCGGGCTGTCGTGGAACGCCTGCGTGCGCGTGGAGTCACGGAGATCTTTATCCCCCGGCGACGAGACTATGACTTGACCCACGAAGCCGATGTGGAACGCGTCTACCGCGATGCTCGGCCGGATGTGGTGATTCACCTCGCAGCAGAAGTTGGTGGCATCGGCGCCAATCAGGCAAACCCTGGTCGATACTTCTTTGCCAACATGGCAATGGCCCTTCACCTCATTGAACGCGGTCGCATTGCTGGTATCAAGAAGTTCGTGCAAGCCGGCACCATCTGCGCGTATCCCAAGTTCACGCCTGTTCCGTTTCATGAAGACAACCTCTGGAACGGTTACCCCGAGGAAACCAACGCGCCGTACGGTGTTGCTAAGAAGGCCGCGATGGTCATGCTTGATGGCTATCGCCGTCAATACGGCCTGGCATCTTCGTACCTGCTGCCCGTGAACCTCTATGGGCCGTGGGACAACTTTGACCTCTCCACTTCGCATGTGATTCCCGCGCTGATCCGCAAATGCGTGGAGGCCCAAGAGTCCGGCGCCGATCACATGACGTGCTGGGGCACCGGCAGCGCCAGCCGTGAGTTCCTCTATGTGGAAGACGCCGCCGAGGGGTTGGTGCGCGCCACCGAAACCATGGACGACCCGGTGCCGATCAACTTGGGCACTGGAATGGAAATCACCATTCGCGATCTGGTGACTCTGGTAGCCCGCCTGAGCGGATTCACTGGCGAAATTCGCTGGGATTCCAGCAAGCCCGACGGTCAGCCACGCCGTTGCCTCGACACCGAACGCGCCGCCAAGCTGCTCGGCTGGCGCGCGCAGGTGGGGTTCGAAGACGGGATGAAGCGAACCATCGAGTGGTATCGAGCGAACCGCGGACATCGCGCGGAGCATGATCCGTCGCGGGCGGGGTGACTTGCAAACAATTATCAGCCAAGGCCACCCCAGCTGTTTGGTTGACATATTTGTCAGAAACTTGTATAGTTACTTCTGACACATGTCTACCCTCGCCCCGCAAATCCTCGACCGGATTGAAAGAGACCTCGGTGGCCCAGGTGCCGTGATCACGCCCAAGGACTTCCTTGACCTCGGTACTCGAGATGCTGTCGACCAAGTAATGACGCGGCTCGTACGCCGCGGAACAATCAAACGGATTGGGCGCGGTCTCTACCACGTGCCGCGGATGAATCTTGTGCTTTCACTGAACGTGCCGGCGAGCCCTGAAGCAATCGTCGCGGCGATTGCACGACAGTCGGGGGCGATGGTGATGCGGTCGGATACCGATGTGGCGAGCGAGTTGCATGTTTCCACCCAGGTAGCCGCAACGCCCGTGTACTTCACAAGCGGCCGAAGCAAAACTGTAAAGGTCGGCAATCAGTCATTCCGCATGAGGCATGTTTCCACACGGCGATTGCCACATGCAGAACCCGCCGTCACAAGCGCTCTGCAAGCGCTACGCATTGCAGCGGCGCGCGGCGCCGATGCCGCGTCGCTGACGCCAATTCGCGATTCGCTGTCCGCTAGTCAGTACCGCAAGATGCTCAACCACGCCCGATACAGCACCGCTGGCACCGCAGATGCTGCGCGTCAGCTTGCGCGACTTGAGAGCCGAATGCCCGATGGCCGGCTCAGAACAACTCCCCACGCCCCTCCGCCGTGAGCTCCTCGCGCGGGCCGGCATAGTCCTCATAGTCTGCGTTTGGATTGGCATCCATCCACTGAAGGAATGCCTGCGCGCTCTCCGGAGTTGTGCGCTCGCGCCAGTCGTCGCCGAAGATGACTTTGAGGCCGAGCCAGACGTGGGCGTGGGCGTTGCGCTTGGCGAGGCCCTCGTGTGGCGCTAGCAAGGGCTGGATGCGATCGGCTACCGCGCGGACGCGGGCGTTTACTGCTGCAAGGTCTTCCGGGCGCATGCGGGAAATGTAGCGACAGCCCGCGCCTCACACACTCCACGAGCCAAGCATCAGACCCAGGTCCGCGCCGTTGACTTCGCCGTTGCGGTCAAGGTCCGCAGGTCCGTTTCCTGGGCCCCACGCGCCGAGCAAGAGCCCGAGATCTGCGCCGTTGACGACGCCGTTTCGATCGAGATCTGCTGGGTCAAACGGTGTGGGCACCGTGTAGGTCTTGCTTGCGCCAGTGCCAAGATTCCCAGACCAATCCGTCGCGGTCACCCAATACACCACCACTGCACCAACCGCCTGTACCGGCACCACCCCGCGCCACTGGTTGTTGCCGCTCCACGGCATTGGCGCTGTCTGTGTTGCACCGCCATTCACGGTGTAATTGAGCGTCACACCCTTGTCGTGGAAGCCGCGGTCGCTGGTCATGTCATCTGCGATGTTTGCGCGCACTGATTGTGCTGCTGCCGGGGTAGCGGGCGCCACTTGGTCCATCGCCACCACGCGCGGTGCACGATTGTCAATTGGACCCGTGGTGTTCATATAAATCTTGTTCTGGAACGCGCCGCTTTCGCCCTGCGCCGTAATGATGTCGAAGCGCTTGTCGTTGTCAAAGTCTGCAACCTTGACATCAATGGTCGCATCACTGACCGCAGCCATCAGCGTGGTGCTTTCCGTGAACACTCCAAGGCCGCTATTCAGATAGATGCGGTCGCGCGCGCCCAGACTTCCAATCACCATGTCGAGGTCGCCGTCCATGTCAACATCAAAGAAGCGACTGTCGTTGTCATCGATTGCTGGATTGGGCGTAATGCTGGTGGAGATATTGGTCCACGCCGTGCCCGTGCCATTGTTCCGCAAGAGCAACTCCGTGCTTGATGATCCGGCATTGATGCCGATCAAATCAAGGTCGCCATCGCCATCGATGTCACCGGCGTCATAACTGTATGACGAAAAATCAGATGGAAATGTGGCAATATTGGTGTAGCGCCCCGTGCCGTCATTCTTCCACAATCGGCTCTGGTTTGGTGAGCTTGCCCGCGTTCCAAGCATGATGTCAAGGTCAAGGTCGTTGTCGACATCAAGGAACAAGATGTCCATCTGTTCGCCAACATTGCCGACTGGCAAATATCCCGACGTTGCTGTGAACACACCGGCTCCGTTATTCAGATAAAGCTGCGGCTGCCCAGATCCAAATCGCGTGGTCCCGTTGTTACAGAAGACCAAGTCAAGATCGCCGTCGTTATCAACATCGCCAAACTGCGCACGCGCGCTCGACATGGTGGTGACTGGCAAGCGAGTGGTTGTTTGGTCGGCGAATACGCCAGACCCATTGTTGATAAGAATCTGCGGGCGCTTGTTGAAGTCATTCGCCAGGATCAAATCCCAATCGCCATCACGATCAACATCACCAGCCTCAACGCCGCGATACCAACCAGTAATGCCGGTGGCGCGAGTCGATGTTTCATCGGCAAACACGCCAGCACCGTTATTCACGTAGACCCGCACTGCAAGTGCCGCGCCCTGCGTTGAATAGCCCTGCCCATTCGCCCACACGATGTCGAGGTCGCCATCGTTATCTATGTCCACCACGGTGCTTTGGTTGGTGTACTCAGCCTGCACGGGGAATCGCGTGCTCGTCTGCTGAACGAACTGCTGAGCATGCGCCGGGGCGATGACTGACACCGCGGCCAATACTGCCAGCCCAACAACCCGGCTTGCGTACATTCGACTCCGCATGGCGGCAGTGGTTGGGAAGGGCTGCATGTACCTGCCAACATAGTCCCAATTCACGGATTACCAAGCCGCGCAAGCCTCGGATTGCGTGCAAAGTCCGTAAACCACGAACAATTCACACCGTGACCGCTGATTCGCTCCGCACGCGCCAGCGAAACCCGCTCGCTACGATGAATCGCTACCGGGACGTTCCGCCGTGCGAACCACGGGCGCTCTTGGCAGGGGTTGAGCAAGCGATCACTATGGTCGACCATCCGAAATCCACCGCGGGAACGCCGGGCACTTCGGCCAACGATCAACGTTCTCCGCTTCGCCGGGCTGCCCGCCGCGCGCTCACGTGGGCTGCGCGCGCCATCTTTGCTGTCACCTTTCTATACATCGCGTTCGGCGCGTGGCTGTGGTTCCACGAACCGGTCATTCGCATTGATCATGTTGCAGTGTTGCGCGCCATGATGCCGGTAGCGGCCTCGCCAGAGCAAGCAGTGTGGCCGGACTTTCGAGACCAAATGGTGGCCATGGGCCTTGGCGCGGATGATCCCGCACACGAATCGACCGGCGTGGAGGCCATGGATGCCATGCCGTATCCAGGCAGTGAGCAGTGGGCTGGCGCGCGCGAATGGCTGACGACCAACGCCGCGCCCCTTGCAACACTCCGGGATGCAACGCGCCGTCCGGTGTTTGGATTTCCCATTGGCGTACCGGTGTCCGAAGCGGACGCGCGGCTCCTTGGCAAGAGGCTTCTGCCGAGTGCAAGTTCAAGCGCCGCGGTGACTCCTAGCGAATTTCCGATGTTCAGCGTCTTGCTTCCACACCTAGCGCCACTGCGTACGGCGGCGCGCATTCTCGCTGTCGACATGTTCGCCGCAGCGGAGATTGGTGACGGTGAGCGCGCCACACGCGATGCTGAGGCAGGCATAGCTCTCTCGATACACGCGCAAGAAGGTCGTTTCCTTGTGAATGACCTGGTTGGAGTTTCCATGCGCCGCATGACGCTTGGGCGAATGATGGCATTGCTTGAGTGGAAGCCAGAGTTGTTCACTGATTCGCAACTTGCGCGGATGCAGGCTGCCGCCATGAGTGTTCCTGCCCAGTTTCAGCACCTCAACCTTGACTCTGAACGCCTGGGGTTCAATGATGTTGTCCAGCGCATGTACACCGACAACGGCAACGGCGATGGTTGGTTCCGACCCTCGCTCGCGCAGATGGAGGCGCTTGGCCTTGCAAAGGCACTTGGTGAAACGAACCCGGATGCTCCGCGGAACATGACCCAAAGGATGGCAGCGGCAAGCGGCGGAATCCTTGCGCCATTTGCTGCGCTGTACGTCGTCAGCAGGCGCGACATGCTTGACCGCTATAACACGATTATCGCTCGCTACGAGGAAGACGTGGCGCTCCCGCTTCGTGACTTTGAGCACTCGCGTGGCGCAGAATCGGATAATGAAATTGAAATCATGATGGGGGGCACTGCAGAGCGCTGGCGCTGGTGCTTGGTGAGCTTTCTCACGCCAGCGCTTGGGAAGGCTTCACACGTGTCCGCTGTTGGTCGCGCCGAATGCCTTGCGACGGCGACCGGGTACGCCGCTGAGCGATATCGCCGCGCGCATGGGGCGTGGCCGAATGCTGCGAGCGACCTCGTACCTGCGTTCATGGCAACGGTGCCCGAGGATCCGTGGTCGGGCAAGCCGGTACTGATGTCTTCTGACGCCGACGGATTTCGGATCTGGTCTATCGGCCGCGACGGTGTTGATGACCGCGGCGACCTCACAATCTGCATCCCCGCCATGCTTGGCGAACATCCTGGGGAATCAGCTTCCACTAACCCTGACGTTCGGGTGCCGTGGAATGCTCCGCAGGATGGACCAACCACTGACTGGGTTTGGTTCGCGCCGCGTGGAGACTTCACGCGCTGGTCGAGCCCCTAATCCGCAGGTGCGAACGCTGTAACGCTTTGCCAACGTCGTGATGGATTCGGGTGGGTGCGAGTGAGTGCGGCTGGGTACGGTTGGCCGCGAACGGCACGCCATCCTGCACCTGGTCAGCCCTGAAGTACAACCCGATACCCTGTATCCATGCGCACGCCATTCCTGCTGCCATCCGTGATTCTGCAGCGCATGCTCGTTGCGCTGTGCCTGTGCGCTGCCGGAACGCTGGTCTCGCGGGCCACTGCGCAAGACAACGCTGCGCCGCTGTGGCGCGCCGCATTTCTGGCCGCCGGCTATGGAACGCCCGCCCCAATCATCAGTACCGATGAGGAAGCGTTCCTTGGGAATCTCCACTACCCGGTGACGCAAGAAGAACGTGCGCAGCTTGACGTCTTGCTGCAGCGCACCGCCGCAGTACGCCAGCAGTTTGACGCTGCCGCGCGAGTGAAGCGTGCCGACTGGGATCTTGACCGCACCAAAGGCTTTGCACTCACGCTTGAGCACCTTCCCAACATGCGCAGCGCCGCGCGCCTGATGCGCGTTCAAGTGATTGCTGAACTGGATGACAGCAATTCCGCCGACGCGTTGGTGAGTTTGGCTGCGCTTGGAATCATGGGTGCCCAGTCTGGGCAGGATCGAATTGCCATTAGTTCCATGGTTGGTTCATCGCTCGGGTCCATGTTGGCAGACACAACCAATGAGGCGATTGATGCCGGTGCGGTTGATCAGAAGGCCGCGCAACAATTACTTGAAGCACTTGGGCCACTCAAGGGCTCGGATCCGTTTCGATATGGCGATGCCATCAAGGGTGAGTGGGAACTGCTGAACAACAGTGTGCGCGGTGCCAAGTCTGACAAAGACATCCAGGCGATGATCACCATGGTCGATGGTGGTGGGAACGGGTCAGAAATTACCCTTGAAAACGCGCGAAATTCCGCGGAGTCATTGCGCACCGTCTACGACCGCGCCGCGTTGGCATTCTCAAGCCCGGATCCAAATGCGGCGATCGACGCGCTGCGGCGCCTTTCACAATATGCGGAAGGTGGGCGATTTGGGCCGCTTGCAAAGTTAGTGCTGCCGGAGTTTGCCAGTATCTATCAGCGGAAACTAACAGCCGACCAAGACTTGGCGCTGCTCTTTGCGCGCTTGCAAGTGATTGCCGATGGCAAAGAGAAGCGCGAAGACGTCATGAACGCCGCGCTCTTTCTTTCCCGTGCAAGTGCTGGCGCACGGAGCGTTCCGGACGAAGTGCAGGAATCGTTAGAACTGCTTCGCGTGGCGCCCGACGCGCTTGACGCGACCCGAACCGAGCGCGCCATGGACATTCTGACGCGCGCCGATCGCAATGTCATGAAGCCGCTGGCCGAGGCGATTACTTGCAAGCGATGTGATTTCACCGCGCTCCGCCACCGCGCGCCCACGCTTGACGTGATGCTTTTAGGTGGAATTCGCGGCGCTACGCGGATGGCGCTCGCCGATGGATTGCGCAGGGCGCGCGAGGACAAGCGGCCCGAGGCCATCGTTGCCGCTGCCGTCACGGCGTACCGCGTTGGTGCCCTGCTTGCCATGGATCCGTCGTTGCCACGATCCGCGCTCGCGCACAGTATTTGGCGTGAAACCAGCGCGGCTGTGCAGGAGGCTGCGAAGATCGGTCCGATTTCAAAGACCGGCGTCGACGAGATGGAACGTGCCCTGGTGTTCATGCCGACCGGCGATCCGTTCGGTTTCCGCAAGGGTATGGAAGATGACGCCAAGGACATTGCCTCTGCAGGCATGCCACGACGAGACGCCTCTGCCAATGAGGCAATCGCTGCGCGCGTACAGATTCTCAAGCAGCGCGGACCCGGCGCAGTGTTTGCGCGTGTTGCCTTTGCGTCTGTCTTGAACGGCGATCAAATGCCTGACCAGCGTGACGCGGCACTGATTCGACTCACCGACTTTTATCCCGCAAGCGCCATTGAGAAGATCACTACCGCCGTGACCGCCGTGAAGACGCAGCACGCCGATAGCGGCGGCACCGCGTTGACGGATATGAATTACGAGGTGCCGTTCGACCTGCCGCTGGATGAACAGAAGGCCCGTTTCAAACGCGCTGACCCCGTGCGTGGTGTGCAATTCATTGACGTGAACGCGCTGATCGCGCTGGCTGGAAGCGATTACTCCGCTGCGTTCGATGTTGTGAAAGCGGCTGGAAAGCAGCCGTAACACCCATGTCTGGCGACGCCAAGCGTTGCAGCACTAGCGAATAAAGCGAATGCGACCAAAGTCCGGGGCAAACGGGAGCGGCGGTGCCACTATCGGCGCTGGGAAATACACCGCCCACGCCTTGCCGACAATCATTTCGCGGGGCACCACACCCGGCTGCGCGTCGCCAAATGTCTGCAGCGTTAAGGCATGCGCGCGACCCCACAGCCGAGCATCGCGGCTCGCAGATGAGTTGTCGCCGAGCATGACATAGTCACGATCACTGAGCCGCGCTGGCTCTTCGTAGTTGGTTGCAAAGCCGGGACCCGAGAGATAGTCGCCGTTGATCGCCGTCTGATTGTTGGCGTCATACGGAACTGGGCGGTAGTAAAGATCGCGGTCAATCTTGACACTGCGCAGGGTGAATGGCGCCGCGGTCTCAAAGGTCCATGCCAAGCGTGGTGGCGTCGGGCCGCGTGTATCGGCGTGACGGCGCACGTAATCCTCAACGGTTCGCCCAAACATGCTGGCCGTGACGCGGTCGTCAAGACTTTTAAATTCATAGGGCATTTGCAGCACTTGGCTGCCATTGATGAATACCCAGAGTTGCTGATCGACATGCCAGCATTCAAAGGAAAGCAGGCCATCGGTGCGCGGCGTGAATTTGGCCGCTGCCGTTCCAAGCAACTCGCCGCTCTCCATAACGCTACGAGTCACGGTGACTTCGCCGGAACCCTTGATTGCAAACGCCAGCGTAGAACTGCGCGCGGTGAGTGTGAACGTCGAGGTAAACGCGGCAAGTTGTGCGCACTCAATGGTGGCACACAGACGCAGATCACTCACCGGGAAACACCTTTCTTGGCGCCCGCGATCAGCTATGTCGCGCAGGAAGCTACCCTTAGAGTCGTAAGCGTAGGGCATGCGTATGGAGTTGTAGGAACTCCAGTCGTCAATGGCAAACGCATCCACACTCCAGTTAAGCGTGGTGGTGCCGGTGCCAGCGAATGCCCAGTCGCGGCTTGGTGCCAACTTCCACTTGCTTACGTCCGGTCCCGTTGGCTTCCATGGAGCTCCTAGCCACGCAGATTTCATGGCTGTTTCAAGCGTCGCTACTGGAACAACCGGCTCAAAGTCGCTGTCATAAATCGGCTGCCACACGGCCCGTTGCACAAACTCTGGCTTGCGCGCAATCTTCAGGTCTTGCGTGCGCGCATCCGGTGCACCGGTGAAGACATCGCCGTCAAACAGCAAGAATGTCTCGCCGGGCAGGCCAACCATGCGCTTGATGTAGTTCTGCGTATCGCCGGCGGGGTCAACGGGATTCTTGAAGACCACCACATCCCAGCGCTGCGGGTCGGTGAACGCAAAGAGCGGCTTGAGCACCAAGACACGATCGCCCGCGCGCGCTTCTGATGCCATAGCAACCGCTGAAGCATTCAAGATCGGCACCCGCGTGGAAATCATCGGGTCGAAAACCGAAAGCGGTCGCGGATCATTGGTGCTTGCCATACCCACGGCGGTCTGTACATCCACGGGATATTCAAACCCGGTGACCGGACTGAAGATGCGCGCGTGTGCACCCATGAGCGTCGGGCCCATGGATCCAGTGGGGATGACGAACCCTTCCAAGACAAATCCACGGAACGCCATCGCCATGGTGAAGGCGACGGTTAATGACATCAGTGTTCCAACGATGTCAGTTTCTGGCTTGTCTTCGCGGGTGTTCTTCTGCGGCACGGTCATCGGAATGGATCGTATCGGGGAACACGCGCGTGGCGGTCGAGTGCTGCTTCAGCTTGGTGACTGGTCTGACGGTCCACCGCTGGGTCCGCTGTTTGGTCCACTGCTTGGCGCGCCACCTTGCCCGCCGCCCTGCGCGCCGCCCTTGCCACGACCGCGACGACGTCGACGCTTCTTTGGACCGGTCGTCGATGGTTGTTCCGGCGAGCCAGCGTTCGAGCCGGTTCCGGAGAGGGGTGCTGCAGGATCCAACGGCTTTATCGGCGCGGACGAATTTCCACGCGTTGGCGCTGGGTTGGTCGCATTGGCAGGCGAGGAAGAAGACGCAGATGGCGATGATGGCGACGGCGATGACGCCGACGACGCCGATGACGCCGACGACGGCATCCGCGGCGCAGAATCCGCACGCTTCGCCGCGTCCTTAAACGTGCTCTGCTGCGCGTCCTTTGGAGCGCGATTGTCTGCTGTCCGCCCCGCGCCGCCTGCGCGCCGTGCCACATCTTCGCGGCGCATGCCGCGGAATGGGTCGGGTTGCGCTGCTGGCTGCGGGCATGCATCTTCCGGCAGCAGTTCTTCCACTGGTACAGCAATGTCAACGCCATTGTGATCAAGGCGCACCAGCACCAACTGCACCAAGATCTTGGAGTCGATGACCGTGCCTGGACCTTCACTGGTTCCAACGCGACTCTTGTTCTTTGGCAGACGCTTCTTCAGTTCGTCGTAGGTCTGATCTTCATAGCGGAGGCAGCACATCAGGCGCCCGCAACGGCCGCTGATCTTCAACGGATCAAGCGATGCCTTCTGCGTCTTGGCACTCTTCATGCTCACCGGCATCAAGACCTTCAAGAAGTTCTTGCAGCAGCAGTGTTGGCCACACTTTTCATAATCAGCAGTGAGACGAGCTTCGTCTCGAGCACCGATCTGATGCATTTCCACACGCGCGCCAAAGCGACGCGCCAGTGCTGGCACCAGCTCACGAAAGTCCACGCGCTCTTCGCTCAGGTAGTGCACTGTGACATGTTCGGCACCAAGGACCGGCTCCACTTCCACGATCTTCATCGTGAATCCCATGGACTTCGCCTCAGCACGAACAGCCTGAAGTTCAGTGTCCATGAAGCGGTCGCGCATCGCCGACCAGGCATTCATGTCTTCCACCGTTGCCACGCGCAAGATCCGCCCATTGGTGTGGAACGGGTAATCCTTACCACCCGAATTGTCCACATATTCAAGCATTTCATGCCGACTGATGCTCTTGGAGCAACCACTGTTTGGGCAGGTGGTGGTGAGCATCTCCGTGATCTCAGTGCCACGATGAGTGCGCGCAACCATCCGGCTCCCACAGCCAGGTTTCGCCGAGCCGTCGTAGGGATATTCGCCAATCAATTTGATCGATCCGAACTTCACCACAATCGACGAAGGCGCTTTGAGACGTGCATACACCTCTGCGTCAGTCATGGCGTCCCGGTGAGCGGGATCGGCATCGCGTTCGAACATTGGCAGTGGGAATATGGACATGAATGGTGCCTAAGTGACTCGATCAGTTTTTCAGACGTGTTCCCGAACAGATTCGCACGTGCACACCAAATTGCGATCGCCGTACGGATTGTCAACGCGACCTACTGGCGGCCAATACTTCCACGAGCGCAGCCACGATGCAGGGAACGCAGCCTGCTCGCGCGTGTATGGGCGCGTCCACTCAGTGGCCGTGACTACCGCAGCGGTATGCGGCGCGTGCTTCAGTGGATTGTTGTCCTGCGGCCATGCGCCCTTCTCGATCTGTCGAATCTCTTCGCGAATAGCGATCAGCGCGTCGCACAAGCGATCGCATTCTTCCTTGCTTTCGCTCTCGGTTGGTTCGATCATCAACGAGCCAGCCAGTGGCCAACTCATAGTGGGTGCGTGGAATCCGTAGTCCATCAGGCGCTTTGCGACATCGTCAGGCTTGATACCCACGCTGACATCGAACGGACGCAAGTCAATGATGAACTCGTGTGCGCATCGACCGTTGTTGTTGGTGTAGACCACTGGGTAGTGATTCTCCAGCCGCTTTGCCATGTAATTGGCGTTGAGAATGGCTACTTCCGTTGCGCGGCGCATACCTTCCGCGCCCATCATGGCGATGTACATCCAGCTGATAGTGAGAATGCTGGAGCTGCCATACGGGGCCGCACTGATTGGGCCGATCGCATGTTTGCCAGCTGTGAGCGGGCGCAGTACCGGATGGCCAGGCAGGAAGTCTGCCAGCCGTGCCACGACGCCGATCGGTCCCATGCCCGGACCGCCGCCGCCGTGCGGAATGCAGAACGTCTTGTGCAGATTCAAGTGGCATACGTCTGCACCGATATCGCCTGGTCGCGTGATACCAACCTGCGCATTCATGTTGGCGCCGTCCATATAGACCAGCCCGCCGTTGGCGTGAACGATGTCACACAATTCGCGGATGCGATCTTCGAATACGCCGTGCGTACTTGGATACGTCATCATGCAGGCGGCAAGATCCTTCGAGTGAAGTTCTGCCTTCATCTTGAGATCGGCAATGTCAACATTGCCATCAGCGTCACTGTCAACCGGAACAACAGTCATCCCAGCAATCACTGCACTCGCTGGGTTGGTTCCGTGCGCGCTATCGGGAATCAAGCACACCGTTCGAGCCTTGTCACCGCGGTGGTGGTGGTACGCGCGAATCACCATGAGGCCGGCGTACTCACCTTGCGAACCAGCGTTTGGTTGCAAACTGACGGCGGCGAAACCGGTGACTTCGCAAAGCCAAGTCTCGAGCGTGCGGAACAGATCCGCATAGCCCTTCCACTGATCAGCGGGGGCAAACGGATGAATCTTG
>JBILYM010000125.1:0-6522 GCA_044377725.1 Phycisphaerales bacterium | reverse complement strand
GTGGTCCAAAAACAAACCACCCCCGCATAAGAACGGGGATGGTTTGTTAGAGGGGCGACCGACGGGATTTGAACCCGCGACTTTCAGGATCACAACCCGATGCTCTACCAACTGAGCTACGGCCGCCATAGTGAAGGGAAACCATGGTATCCGGACGAGGAAGGGGGGTCAATCCCCTCGGATTCTCAGCACCGAACCGGACCAACAAGTCGGTATCCTTCGACCTTTACGCTCCTCTTTTGGAAAGCACTCCACCATGACCATCGCTGCGCCCTCCGCTGCCCGCCAGAAACACGACTTCGGCACCGCTTCCATTCATGCCAACCTTGCTGCAGCCCGCCTTGTTGAATTGGCGATCGCCCGCGGCGAAGGAATGCTTGCCGCCAACGGCGCCCTGAACTGCGATACCGGCGCGCGCACGGGACGCAGCCCGGACGACAAGTACTTGGAAGACACCGCCAAGATTCACGGCAACATCGCGTGGGGCAAGGTCAATCAGCCCGTGAGTCCTGCGCACTTTGACCTGATCCATGCAAAGGTCATGGAGTACATGCGTGCCAAGAAGGATGTATTCCGCTTCGATGGATACGCCGGTGCGGACACCAAGTACCGCCTGAAGGTTTCCGTCTTTACTGAAGAAGCATGGCACAGCCTGTTCGCCAAGACGCTCTTCATCAACGCCGAGCCAAATGAACTGCCGACCTGGCAGAATGACTGGACCATCATCGATGCATCGCGTCTTGAACTGGAAGACCCAGCAAAGTACGGCGTGAAGAACAAGTTGTGCATCGTGCAGAGCTTGGAGCGCAAGTTGGTTCTGATTGTGGGCACCCGGTACGCGGGCGAGATCAAGAAGTCGATCTTCTACGCAATGAACTATGACCTCCCTGAGGTTGGCGTGTTCCCGATGCACTGCTCTGCAAACGTGGCCAAGGATGATGCTTCGAATGTTGCAGTCTTCTTTGGACTTTCTGGCACTGGTAAGACCACCCTCTCTGCCGACCCGAAGCGCCGTCTGATTGGCGACGATGAGCATGGCTGGTCCGACCGCGGCGTCTTCAACTTTGAGGGCGGCTGCTACGCCAAATGCATCAATCTCAGCCAAGAAGGCGAGCCGCAGATCTGGAACGCCATTCGCTTTGGCAGCGTGATTGAGAACGTGGTGGTTGATCCGGTCACTCGTGTGCCGAATTATGACAGCTCGGCGCGTACCGAGAACACCCGCGTCACCTATCCACTGGACTTCGTGCCGGACGCGGTGATGCCCTCATTGGGCACGCATCCGAAGAACGTGATCTTCCTCTCTGCCGACGCATTCGGCGTACTTCCGCCGGTGTCCAAGCTCACTCCAGAACAGGCGCAGTACTACTTTGTGAATGGCTATACCTCGAAGCTTGCTGGCACTGAGGCGGGCGTCAAGGAGCCCACTCCGAATTTCAGCGCGTGCTTCGGTGGACCATTCATGCCGCGCGAGCCGATGGCATACGCCGCGATGCTTGCGGAGAAGATCAAGCAGCATGGCAGCACCGTGTGGCTGGTGAACACTGGTTGGACCGGTGGCCCGTACGGCGTTGGAAGTCGCTTCAAGTTGAGTTACACCCGCGCCATTCTTTCGGCCGTCCTGGACGGATCGTTGGCGAACGCCAAGTTTGTTGAGCATCCGATCTTTGGACTGCACATGCCAACCGCTGTTCCTTGTGTTCCGACCGAAGTGCTTGACCCCCGCAACACCTGGGCCGACAAGGCTGCGTACGACGCTATGGCGAAGGACCTCGCCACGCGTTTCCGTGGCAACGACGCCAAATACACGCTGAGTGAAGGCGTCCGGAAGGCTGGTCCGAAGGCCTAACCGGCCCGAGGCACCTCAGACCATGGCAAACATGCAAGCGACTGCGCACGCTGTCACAGATGTTTGCTTTGCGGACATCGTTGCAGCTCGGCAACGGATCGCGGGCGGGGTGTTGGTGACGCCGTGTATTGAAAGCCCAGCGCTTTCAGCAGTTACTGGCGCACAGGTATTTTGCAAATTGGAATACCAGCAACGCGCGGGCAGCTTCAAGGAGCGTGGCGCGTGTAACGCCTTGCTTCTGCTCAGCGCCGAAGAGCGCGCTCGTGGCGTGATTGCGGCAAGTGCTGGCAATCACGCGCTTGCGTTGGCATTGCATGGCAAGCGTCTTGGCATTCCAGTGACGGTGGTCATGCCCACGCATGCCCCGTTAGTAAAGCAGCGGCGTTGTCGTGAACTTGGCGCGCGCGTTCTGAATCACGGTGACAACATCGCGGAGGCACGAAGCCGCGCGGATCTGTTGGTTGCCGATGAACGTCTCACCTACATCAATGGCTTCAACGACGCGGCGATTGTTGCGGGGCAGGGCACCGTTGGTCTGGAAATTCTGGAGCAAGTTGCCGATCTTGATGCCATCGTGGTTCCGATCGGTGGTGCGGGTTTGATTGCTGGCATTGCTTTGGCAACCAAAGAACAGGCGCCACGCGTGCGGATTGTTGGTGTTGAGCCATCTCGATGCGCAAGTTTCGCCGCAGCCATGGCCGCGGGCAAGCCTGTGCGCGTTTCGTCCGTAGCCACGCTCGCGGACGGTCTGGCAGTACCGGAAGTTGGAGCCCGTAGCTTTGAGATTGCACGAACCCGCGTCGATGAGTGTGTGGCGGTTGATGAGAACGCCATCGCGCTGGCAATTCTTCGGCTGGCCGAGTTGGAGAAGTGCGTGGTTGAAGGCGCTGGTGCAGCCCCGCTGGCAGCATTCCTGGCCGGCAAGTTGGATTCACTGAAAGGCAAGCGCGTGGCGCTGGTTCTGTGTGGAGGCAACATTGATCCGTTAGTGTTTAGCCGCGTCATTGAGCAGGGCCTTGCGGTTGATGGTCGGCTTGTGAAATTCGTAGCAGTGATTAGCGATCGCCCGGGTGGCTTGGCAGATCTTGCTGGAACGCTGGCGAAGTGCGGTGCGAGTGTTCAGGACATCGTTCATGAGCGCACGTTCGGCGAAGCCGACGTTTCGACCGTCACCGTGCAATGCATTGTTGAGGTGCGGGACCGAAACCACGCGCAGGAGCTGTTTGAAGCCCTGCACGCGCGCGGGGTCCGTATTACCTCCCGCAGCGACCCGCTGGAGTGATTTTCTTCAAAAATCCGGTGATGTGCGCTGCAGACGGTGGTCAGGGGCGCCGATTCATGTCGTGGCCCTGCGTTCACCTCTGGATGCGGTGCCACCTATGTCGCGCTTTAAGGAGCATGGAGAATCACATGGCACAGAACGCATTCGGCACGGAAAAAGAAGCACTCACCACTGGCGAAGTTGCGCGCATCTGCAATGTTGCAGCGCGCACCGTGAGCAAGTGGATCGACGGCGGTCGGCTTGAGGGCTACCGAATTCCTGGTTCGCGTGATCGTCGTGTTCATGTTTCCGCGCTCGAGAACTTTGTTACTGCTCACGGGATTCCGTTTACGGCCGAAGCGCCGCAAACGACAATCTCAACTCGTGTGCTCTTGGTTGATCTGGACCGAACCGCTACGGAGACCGTTCGCGAAGTATTGATGGATGTAGGTGGTTTCACCGTGGAGACCGCTTCCGATGCGCTCTCTGCGGCAATTGCGTGTGGATCTGCAGTGCCGGATGTGGTGGTGTTTGACTGCTCGGCTGGTGATCCGGTGGCGTTCATCACGGCGCTTCGGTCGCGCGCCAACTTTGCCAGCACCCGCTTCTTTGCAAGCGGTGCGGCATTTCCGGACGGCGGCACTTCGCTCACTCGGCGCGGCTTTGAAGCGGTCATCCATAAGCCGTATTCGGTGCGGGTCCTACTTGAAGCAGTCACCGCGCCACGGATGAATGCTCGTCGCGCTGGTTGACATTGCCTCCGCAGCGCGGCGTTGCCACCTAGACTGTCCGTCCCATGCGGATTGCGCTTGCACGCTTCGATTCCTTCGTTGGCGATGTTCCCGGAAATTCCCGGCGAATGCTTGATCGCGCGGTGGAGCTTTCCAAAGCCGGCGCGCACTGCGTGGTCTTTCCTGAACTTGCGATGGTCGGCTATCCGCCGCGGGACCTTCTGCAACGGGAAGGATTTGTTGCTACCTGTGAACGCGCCGTGGTGGCGTTGGCGGCCAGCCTGCACAGCGGTGGCGCTGGCGATGTTGCCGTGCTCGTGGGCACCGTCATGCACGTGGCCGGTCCTGGATCCGCCCTCATGAATGTGGTGGCAGTGCTGCGGGGCGGTCGTGTGGAAGCAACCTATGCCAAGCGGCTGCTGCCTGATTACGACGTCTTTGACGAGCCGCGGCACTTTGTTGCCGGCCGATCGCCCGTAGTGATTTCGTGTGGCACAGAGCGCGTTGGCATTGTCATCTGCGAAGATCTGTGGCGCGCTGAAGACGCGGTTGCTGCCGGTCACTCATATTCCATTGACCCAGTCGCGGAGTCCGTTGCCGCCGGTGCAACCGTGATCGTCTGTCCTTCGGCCAGTCCATGCGCCGCAGGAAAGCATGCGCGTCATACGGAGATCTTGCGATCCGCAGCACGGCGCGGTGGCGTTCCGCTCTGTTCACTGAACGCGTCCGGAGCGAACGACGATCTGGTCTTTGATGGTGACGCGCGCATTGTGTTTCCTGATGGAACCGCTGTTTCTGCTGCGCGCTGGGGCAGGGACGCGCTGGTCCACGACTTCAAAGCCCCACCCACAGTTACGGAGCGCAGTCCCGCACTGGACACTCCAGGAGCAGAGCACGCCGAGCGCTGGCACGCCGTTGTGACAGGAATTGCAGGCTATTTTCGCAAGACTGGTCACAGTCACGCGGTGCTTGGACTATCGGGAGGAATTGACAGTGCCCTGGTTGCCGCACTGGCGTGTGCTGCCTTGGGCGCGGACCGCGTCACTGGGGTACTGATGCCCAGCAAGTTCTCCAGCGATGGTTCGCGCGCTGATGCGTGGGACTTGGCGCGGCGACTTGGCATGCAGGCGCTGGAGATTCCAATTGAACCTGCGCATGACGCGCTGGCGACGCATCTGCAACCGTACCTTGCCAAGGTGGGTGCGGTGCTGGACGGATTGGTTGATGAGAATCTGCAAAGTCGATTGCGCGGTATTCAACTGATGGCATTCTCGAATGCCACCGGCGCGCTCGTGCTCGCTACTGGAAATAAGAGTGAGTACGCGGTTGGATATTCCACGCTCTATGGTGATATGTGTGGCGCGCTGGCCCCGATCGGGGACATCTTGAAGACGGACGTTTGGTCACTGGCGCGGTGGGCTAACGATCATTACCGAGAGTTGACGCTGGCTTCCGGCGTGGATTGGCAGTGTTCCCAACCACCGATTCCTGAGGCAAGTATCACCAAGATTCCGAGCGCTGAACTTCGTCCCGATCAGGCGGACCAAGACTCGCTTCCACCGTATGAAGTGCTTGACGCCATCGTTTGCGGCTGGGTGGAAGAAGAGCGTTCCATCGATGCAATTGCACTTGCTCACCAACTTGACCGTGCTGTAGTAGAGCGATGGACCCGCGCGATTGACATGGCGCAGTACAAGCGCGCCCAAGCTCCGGTGATCATTCGTCTGAGTGCTCGCGCGTTCGGTCCGGGCCGACGAATGCCGATCGTCATGCGCGATGTTCGCTAGTTTCTAGCCTGTATCCGCGCATCAATTTGTCACGCTACTCAACCACTCGTGGAACGCTGCCCACGGAACGCGGTTGGAACTTCAATACCAGGAATCGGCAGTGTCTCGCCGTGCACCTGCAATACTTGATCTGCTTCAATGCAATACGCAGTCAGCGCACCACCGTATGCGCAACCCGTATCAATGTTTGCAAAGTACGGGGCGCCGCTTTCAGATCGAAGGATGATTGGCTGTCGAACCGGTCGATGTCCGACGATGATCAGCCCCTCGGAGCCGTCATAGCGCTCCCACCAATTCTGCTCGCCCTCGGCCGCCTTGATGTGGATCTTCACGTCGTCGGGCGTGTTCTCAATGCCAAGTTTCGGATCAATGCCGCCATGGACAACCGTCCAGGCTCCGCGTGGATGTCGCACTTCCACGCGGTCGCATGCCTCAGTCAATAGCCATGTTGCTTCGCGCATGAGTCCGGCACGTTGCAGCATTTCGATGGCGACGCGCTCGGTGCGTGGTAAGAGATCGATGCTGGCGCCGGACTGCATGCGCACCACGGCGCTTAGGAGCCGCAGGTCATGGTTGCCACACACCAGGTCAACGCGGTGACCCTGCGCGCGGCGATCCATGATGGCACGCACGACGCGACCCGGCTCTGGTCCCTTGGTGAAGAGATCCCCAACCAAGACGATGCGCGCACCGGGAAACCAACGATCGACCAAGAGCAGCAATTGCTCAAACTCTGCCCCGCATCCATGAATGTCGCCAATGGCAACGGTGGAGGTCTTTGACCGTGCCGGGGTGCGTCCTGCACCGGAATTGCTGCCCGTCCTAGGCGTTTCCATGGCGGTAGTGTGACATGGAAGGCGCTTCAAGTCCAGTACTCGGCGCGATCTTTACAAT
>JBILYM010000124.1:0-6552 GCA_044377725.1 Phycisphaerales bacterium | reverse complement strand
GGTCGGAGAAGACATCATCCATGGCGGCATACGCCGCGTCACGGCGACGGAACTGATCCTGCAGATTGAAGAGCTTGGCGTAACCCGCGCCAGTGCGAACCGAATGCCACCGTCCGTGCATGAACAGGAAATCGCGGTCGAGTTTGACCTTGTACTTGGGGTCGAACGCCTGCATCTTTGCCTCAAGAGCGGCAATCATCGTGGCTACCCCTGGGTCACGGGCAACCAATTCTTCATAGGTGTCCGGGGCATCGGCAATTGCCTGCAGCCATGCGGCACGGGCTGAAGATCCTGCCGGTGGTTCGCCAAGCAGTAGGTGCCACTCCTTGGCCAGTTCACGCTTGTAATACAAATGCGCGTCGTCGCTGAGTCCGTCGACCTTATGCGCAAACCACCATCCCAGTTCTTTGTAGAGAATCAGATCATTGGGGTTGTAACGAATGCCCTTGTTGCGAACAAGGTCAATGCCCTCGTTGACAAGCCGCCAGCGCTCCTCGGGGGTACTAGTCATCACCGAGAGGTTGTAAGCCAAGTTATGACCATGGAACGCCCACACTTCGCCAAAGCGTGGCTGCAATTTGGTGATCAGATCAGCCAGACGACGCGCGTCGTAGAACTGCGAGAGTTCCCGCATTTGCTGCAAGCGAATCCACAAATAATCGACCACTAGTCCGCGCAACGCGCCCACTGCCGCGCCGATGGCAACAATGGGCGGAGCGCCTTCTACTGACACGTTCGTATAGCGCAACTTGCCGTCGTCGCTTGCTGCAACGATGCGCGGCAGCAACGTGCCCGCAACAAACAGCGCCGCCACGGCAACCAGCACCGAAAGAATCTGGATGGTTCGATCACGCATCGGTCAGCCTTGGCCGCTGTAGACGGCAATCTCCTTCCGACGAATGCCCAGCCAGCCGATCAGGAGCACTCCACCCGTCCAACCGAGGCCGATACCAACAACGGTGTCAAACAGCGTGGACCACGTGATGGCGCGCCCTTGTGCCAACGAATCGCTGGGACTCCGCGCCGCGAAGCCGCGCAACAAGAATTCAACGGTCCGGGCGATCGCCAAGACCACCACTTGGAATGCCCAGATGATGATGCCGCTCTTCTCGTCCGGCGAGTAATACTTAATGGAAGTTGCCAAGAACGGAGTCAACGTGGCCATGGCAAACACGCCGAACGTCAGTAGCACCGCAATCGGAAAACTGAGCAGCGAACCAGCCGCTACCGCGAGCGCTGCCAAGAACGCCAATTTGCACCCATCAACAATGATTGCGGAAGCCAAATTTCCAGCGAACGTCGACTCGTTGGCCATCACTTCCAATGAATCATCTTGTACAAAGATGGTCACTGGTGAAGCGACTGGCTCCTTCTTCTCTTCATCCCATCCGGCTGAGAAGATTCGAACCTTCAGGTCGCCCTGCTCATCAACAAACTTGGGGTCAATGTCAAGCGAGTACGCCTCACCCGGCGTCCATTCGCGCAATTCCCACATGCCCGCGCCGCCACCGGTGGTGTACTGGAACATGGCCGGGAACTTCTGATGTTCATCATCGCCACCGCCGTGCAACTTGTAGCGGAGCGTAACTCCACGCTTCTGCGCCACGATTCCAGCAAGACCATGGAACACAAACTCACGACTTTCACCAGGCGCGATACGCCGTTGTTGGTCAAGGAATTCGCGCTGCTTGGCAACCGCAATAGTGCGGCGCGTTTGCGCATCGTCAGCCGTGCCGTTAGCAATGTCAGCCTTGAGTACTGAGTCGCCCTCAATGGTCTGATCAATGATTTCGCGAAGCCGTTCCGGCGGAAGCATTTCAAACTCGGGTCGAAATCCAACGCGCCCCACGAGGACGGTGTCGCGCACATCGCGGGCATCACGTTCATCGGTTGGCTTCTGCGACGCCAGGTACGAGGTACCCGCAGCCAACAGGAGTCCGCCACCAACTACCAACGAAAGCCCAAGCGCCAATGTGCCGATCCATTTACCAAGCAGCCAACCACCGTGCGAAATCGGCTTGGTCACCACGGACCACACCTGCCGATCGCGGATTTCAAACGCGGTGCTGGCGCAGCCAAACACAATCACAAAGAGCGCAGCCATGGTGTAGGCAGCGGTGTGCCCCCAGTCCAGGAACCCAGGAATGGCCTGCAAGAGCGCCTCGCCCCGCTCGCGCGAGAGCGCAAGAAACGGAACAATCATGGCGATCGGCAAAGCGAAACCCGGGAGCGCCAGTGTGCGGACTCCCTCAAGAGCAGTGTTGGATGCCACTGCAATCGAGCCGGAACGAAAGCCCAACAAGGCACGCGCGCCATTCCACAGGAATGCAAAGAGTAAGAGCGAAAGCGCAGAACTGATCAGCCACTGTGTGCCAATCGGCCAATCCATCCACCAACAGAACGCTGCACCAGCCCCGACGGCGCCGCCAACTTCCAAGGCCGGAAGTAGGAGACCGATCCAGACAACCGCGAGTGCACCAATGCCCGTGACCACCATCAAGGCGATCACTAGGGCGGGCGATCGCACCAATACATAGGGCATCCACAGGGGAACTTGATCACCCAGGAGCCGCCATGAAAGTTCTTGCTTGACGTCGGCTGGCATCACGCCTGCGTCATCAAAGAGATCAACGGCACGACCAACCACGCGAGCGCCGCCGTACTCCCGATCACCAACCGTCACCGTACCGCGTTGCATGAGCTGCATGGCTGCGGGATCACGATCCTTCGCAGAGCACTTCTCGAGCGACTTCAAGATCCCGGCCCGCTGCGTCTGCAGCGAGAACGCCGTGTTCAGGAGCGGCCAAGCAACCAGCCCAAGCGCGACGAGGATGGCCAGTGTGGCCAGAATGCGCGCCGCACGTGTTTCCATGCGCTCGCCGAGCCACCGATGGAGCCGCGCCACGAGTGCGGTCACGGATTGCCGCCCCCACCCAGAAGATCATCAATGACTGATCGATCAACATCCTTTGGCGGTTCTGGAGCCGTGGTCTGCTTGGCAGGACTGACGGCGGGTTCAGCCTTGCCGACCGGTGCGCTGGGCTTGCCCGCCACCAATTCCGTGAGCACAGCCGCATCAGCCACCGGCACAACCGGCGCGGCAGGCACAGCGGCGGCGGACGCCTTGGCGGCTTGCGGCATCGCTTCAAGCTCAGCGATCAATCCGCCGCCCTCATTCTCCTCACCACGAAGGAACGCCGCGGTGGGGCCGCCGGCGCCCGCGCCACTGGTGGAGGCACGATCATTTCGTGCGCGTTCAACAATCTGCAGGAAGAGATCCTCAAGCCGCTGGCGAGGTGCAGCAACACGCTCTACCTCCACATGCGCGGTCTCGCGAATGATCCGTTCAATGGTGGTGATGGTGGCCGCGTCCAGTCGCGGTGTGGTAATCACGGTCCGGCCGGAATCCTCCAGCAACTCATCAACCGTTCCCTCGCTGCGAATCTTGCCGCCGTAGAGAATCACCATGCGATCACAAACATCCTGGACATCATCAAGCTGATGACTGGAGAGGAGAATGGTCTTGCCACGTCGACCAAGGTCAAGCAGCAGGTCTTTCACTTGGCGTGAACCAAGCGGATCAAGCCCCGATGTTGGTTCATCAAGAATCAAGAGATCCGGATCGTTGATGAGCGCCTGCGCAATTCCCAACCGGCGCGCCATCCCCTTGGAGAACTCGCCAACTGGGCGATTGGCGGCATGCGTCATGCCCACCATCTCCAGTAGTTCATCAATACGACTGCGGCGAATGGCGCGCGGCAATCCGAAGAGTTTGCCGTAAAAGTCCAGCGTTTCAACCGGTGTCAGGAACCGGTACATGTAACTCTCTTCCGGCAAATATCCGATGCGCCGCTTCACGGCAACATCCGTGGGCTCCTTGCCGAACACGGTGAGATTTCCCTTGCTGCGATGCAACAAACCAAGAATCATCTTGATGGTGGTGCTCTTACCACTGCCGTTTGGTCCAAGCAATCCAAAGATTTCGTCGCGGCGGATCTCAAAGGAAATCCCGTCCACGGCCACTGCCTTTTGGCGCAGCCAGAAATCGCTGAAGACCTTGGTCAGGCCCACTGCTTCCACCACTATGTCATTGTTCACAGCCGTTGCCATGCGAGCCACTCCTTGCCGACATCAGTCGCGGCCAAAGCCCTTCTGGGCACTGCGATCAAGGCGACGTCCGGGTTCATCAATGGTGATCTGCCGGCTTCCGAGTTGGAAATTCACAGAATTGCCTCCCATTGCCTCCATCTTGCGGCGCTGCACTTCGCTCTGCCGACGCGCCTGCATGACTTCGTTGGAACTTTCAATGTTGATGCGCACTGGTCCACCAGCGTCCGGTGCCGCCAACATTTCTGCTGTCGGGGAAGCAAGCACTTGCCGCACTGCGTCCAACCACAACTTGCGAACGAGTTGCTGTGGATTCTCACGGAAACTAGGAGCGAGCCCATTGAGCCGACCAACCTCTTTGCCCAGCGTGGCGCGGACCGATGTTCGGTACGCCTGCGCCCGGGCAATGATCGCGGACGTTTGGCCCACATTGGTTGCTCCCTCAAGGCGCGTTCCCAGTTCTTGCATCACCGCATCAGCGGCCGTGAGATCGCCACGAGTGAGTTCTGTTTCATAGCGCTGTACCAAGTCCAAGATCTGTGCGTAATCGGCTCCAGCCATACCAACCAGGGTGCCGTTTGCTTCTTGCTGCGCCTGCTCCAGCGCCAACTTGCCGTTTTCGCGGGCTTCTTGTACTCGACTGAACGTATTGCGGATCGCCAGCGGCGCAATCTTCTCTGGAATGGTGACTACGCCAAGCTTGACGCCCGACTTCATGGAATCAAGCGTCGCCTGTGCGCGCTGACGAAGTGCTTGCTCTGGCCCGTCACGATTCTCGAGCAACTCCTGCAGCGTGAACTGCGCAGCCGTCTGCACCATTCCGCGCGCCAGTGCGTGCCGCACGATCTCTCGCAACGCATCGGGCTGAAACTGATCGAGCGTACGAACCGCATCCTCCACGGTGTACTCAGCAGCAATGCGGACGTGTGCAAGGTCGCCGTCCGCGGTGATGAGCGAGCCATCTAGCCCCGGGCGAATTGGATCTTCAGGAGTGGTGGCCGCAGCCGCTTGATCAACCGTCGTCATGCCCTGCTTGAAACGCGGCCAGAACTCGCCATTGAGTTCCACTGCATCCTTCTGTGGCAGCAGCACAATCTCTCCCACTGGATACGGCCAGAACGGCTGCAAACCAGGGGAAACTTGTTCATCACCAGGCGCGCCAACGATGCGTCCAAAGAACGTCTTAACGCCCGTCTGCCCTTCCTGGACCGTCTGGAATCCACTAAAGAGGAACACCACCACCAATGCCAAGATTGCCACCTGCAACACTCGGTAACTGAGGCGCAGCGCCTCGCCAAGCGATTGGTTGGCGGGATCCATCGCCTGCCGCATGGCAGCCTCGGCGCCGGTGCCGGATGAAACGGTGTATTGCGCGCTTGCTCCACGGCGTGGCGCTTCGTCGGCGGGCGGCGTGGCGTTGAGTTGTGGGTTCAAGTCCGTCATCAGCGTGGGTCCTTACTCAGCAGGCAAGCACTCGGCGTGGCACTCATTACTTTGTCTTTGTGGCGTTGCCCGGCTGCGGGATGCCCTGCGCATTCACAGGCGCATCAAGATTGATGAGGTGAAACGGAGCGCGCGTGGTGTCAGTGATGTAGGTGGTGCTGGAACTCAGCGATGCCTTCAGCGTGTCAAGCCACGTCAAGAAGATCGCCAACTCTGCTTCGCCCTTCATCTCTTGGTAGTAACGCGTGGCTTCTTCATTGCCCTTGCCTTCAATGCGTGCGGCCCATTGATCGGTGAAGTTCATGATGATGTCAGCCTGACTCTTGGCCTGACTCTTGATGGCCTCGGCGGCGCTGGCGCCCTTGGCCTCCTCAAGATTTGCCAACGTTTCCTGAACTGCAGCCATGCGGCGCAGTACTGCAACAGTGGTCTTGTTTGGCAGAACCACCTGCGAAATGCCAACACTCACAGGCATAGTGCCAGCCAATCGTGTCTTTTGTAGGTCACCAAGAATGGCGGTCTCGGCGTCGGCAAGTTTGCCACCCTGACCAACAAGGTCGCCGAATGCGTATCCACCGATCGCACGAAGCGAGCCCTGAAGTTGCATTTCCAGCGCGTTGGAAGCACCCTCAACGGATGCGTAGCTGGTGAAGAATCGCAACGCTTCTTCAGGCGTGGTGTCAATGCGCCAAGTCATGAAGGCCTGCACCAATACTTGCTGACCATCACGAGTGAGCACGGTTTCCAGCGGGCTCTCAATGAGTTGCTGCCGCGTATCAAGACGAGTGACCTGATCGATGAAGAACGGCGCCTTCATGTGCAAGCCCGGCTCGGTAATCACCCCCGCAGGCTTCCCGAAGCGCGTCACGATCGCGATTTCATGGAAGTTCACCGTGTAGGTGGTGTTGTAGAGCACAAGAACGAGCACGATGAGCGCGCCGACAACGATGCCGATGGTGCGATTCATGGGTTACTTACCTTCCCCAGTTGCCGGGGGCTTTT
>JBILYM010000123.1:0-6570 GCA_044377725.1 Phycisphaerales bacterium | reverse complement strand
CCATTCCCGCAGAACTATTCGGCTACAAAGTGGTCGACAAAGTCGGCGAAGGTGCGGCAAGCGTTGTCTATGCAGTGATGGATCCCAAGTCGCGCCAAGTGATGGCGCTGAAGCATGTGATTTGCCGGACACAGAAGGACAAACGGTTCATTGAGCAGATTGTTCAGGAGCACCAGGTGGGCTCCAAGCTTGATCATCCGAATATTCGCGCCATCACCAAATACCTGAAGAATCAGAAGTACATGTTTGGCCCAGTGCTCGACGCTGCGCTGCTCATGGAGTTGGTTGACGCCACCACACTGGATTTGAGCCCAAGGCCTTCCGGTGTGAACATTGCCAAGTATTTCGCGCAAGCCGCGCGCGCGTTGGGGCATATGCATGAACGTGGATTTGTCCACGCTGACATGAAGCCATCCAACATGATGATTTGTGAGGATGGCACCGTCAAGGTCATCGACCTCGGTCAAGCATGCGCACTGGGCACCGTCAAGGAGCGCATTCAAGGAACGCCCGGTTACATCGCACCAGAGCAGGCGCACCGCCAAGCAATCACCGCGCTGACAGACATCTATAACCTCGGCGCAACCCTGTACTGGGTGTTGTTGCGCGAGGAAATTCCATGCGCGCTGCCTTCCCGTAATGGCAAGGTTGGCAGTGCAGTTGCCCCGGCAAATATTCGTCTGCCACGACCGTTGCATGAGCAGGATCCACGAATTCCTAAGGAATTCAACGACATTGTCATGCACTGCATTCAGGTTGCTCCTGAGGCTCGTGCGCAATCAATGGAGATGCTGGCGGAGCGGCTTGATGCCGTTGCGGAGCATTGCCAGAAGACTCGTGCTGGTGCAGCGCTTGAGGGATTCCTTTCGGATTCCGGCCCTGACAGCGCATACGACAGTCATCCATCACGAGGCGGTTAAAGACTATGACACCACGCGTCGCTTGCGATTCGTGGTTTGGTCAAAGCGTGTGGCTGTGCGGTTACACGCGCAGCATGGTGTTGATTGCACTGGTGGTTGGCGCGGTGCAGTGTTACGCGCACGGCGTGGCGGGCATTGATCCGCCGGCGGCGGCGCGAGCGACGGCAAATGATTCGCGCAGTATGGACATTGATTCACCTGATGCGCTCCGTGCGCTTGAGGTGCGCGTTCGTGCGCTCGCGGTGAAGGTTCGCCCGGCGGTAGTCGGCATCGTCTTCACTGATGACAAGGGTGTTGAACTTGGCTCAGGCAGCGGCGCGATCATTTCTGCTGACGGCTGGGTGTTGACGGCGGGACATGTTTCGCAGCAGCCGGGGCGCAAGGCATCAGTGTTGCTTGCAGATGGCACTGCATTGACGGGGGTCACTGTCGGTGCACACTTTGGACCCGACGGCGATGTTGGGTTAGTCAAGGTTTCCACGGGCGGGCGGGTACTGCCCGTTGTTCCCATGGGGACGTCGGCTTCGTTGGCAACCGGTGATCCGATCGTCGCATTTGGTCATCCGCTGGGACCGGAGCGATCGCCGTGGCGGCCGCCACCGTTGCGGTTTGGTCGGGTGATTGGTCGCGATGGTTGGCGGTTGGCGATTGATGCGCCGCTCAGTCCTGGTGACTCTGGCGGACCGGTCTTTAACCTTGATGGCGCGCTAGTTGGCGTCAATAGTGAGGCTTCTGAGCGTCCTGATCTCAACATGGCTGCGACCGCTGAAAGTGCGAACGCGCATATGGACACCATGCGCGAGGGGCTTGCCACGGGCGCGTATTTAGCTGATCCGACCAAGGATCCGGTTACGGTGGCCGCGGAGCTCCGCTCTGGTGCGGGTGATGGCGAGGACGAGCCCCCGAGTGACGGCGGCGATGCGCGCGTGGGAGACACCACGTACGCACGCAAGGAGCAAGCGGATCGGCACGCCAACACGCTGGAGATGTTGGCCGCGCTGACAGACCCGTATGCGGATTCCATCGTCAGCATCATTGTTGATTCGCGCGATGCGTGCTACGGCGTTGTCATTGACGACGAAGGCCATGTCCTCACCAAGGCGAGCGAATTGGGAACAGGTGCGCGCCGCATCGATGTGCTGCTTGGTGATGGCCTTTCAGTGCAGGGAAAGCGCCTGGCCGTGGACAGCGCGCTGGACTTAGCGATTCTGGAAACGGGCATCACTGATGTCACCCCGATAGCGTTTGACTTTGACACGGAACCCGAGCTTGGAGACGCGGTGATTTCGGTTGGGCGCGGTATGGCGCCGCTCGCTCTGGGATTTCGTGGACTTGGTGTGTATGTATCGGGCGGGTCAGATGGCGCAAGTCGCGCGTATTTAGGTGTTGCCATGCGCCAGCCGACTGACGAGGAACGTGCGAATATTCCGGGTGGAGTGGGGCAAATCGTGACGGCGGTGATGACCGGGTCCGGTGCGGCGGAGGCTGGAATGGTGGAAGGTGATGTGATTCTTCGCATTGATGGCGTGGTAGCGGCAACGCCGGAGTCAGCTGCTTCGCCGATTCGTTCGCATACTCCGGGAGAGCAAGTGAGCGTGGAATTTATGCACAGTGGCGAGCGCCGCACCGTGTCGATGCGAATCTTGCGCCCGTCGTTTGGTGAGCAGCGCGTTGCACTGGCGGGCGGAGCGATCTTGAGTCGTCGCGCTACTGGATTTGGCGAAGTGATTCAGCACGATTCGATTGTTGCGGCGCAGAACATGGGTGGACCAGTCGTGGACAGCAGCGGCCGGGTGGTTGGTTTGAATATCGCGCGCGCCGATCGCATGAAGACGTATGCGTTGTCAGCGAAGCGAGTACGCGCTTCCATCGAAGCAATGCTGGCGCGCGTGGAGGCTGGTGACGTGATGCCGCCGGATGACCCATCGGTTGGGCTACCGGTGGTGGAGTTTGCGCCTGATGGATTTGCGCGGCTTGGCGTAAGCAACGGGCGCGCCCTGGGTCCTACGAATGCGGTCATGTCGAAGGATAAGGACAGCGAGAAGTTGCTGGGCGGATGGGGTGATGCTGACGACGTCGCGGTGTGGAAGGTGCGCCTTCCCGCTGCGGGGCGTTACGACATCGTGCTTGATGTCCAAGGCCTGAGCGGTGGCAAAGTGGATGTGTTCTTCGGTGATGACCTGATGACGATGCAGGTTCCACCGTCGCGTGACTTTGGGCTGTTGCGGGTGGGGGAGTCAGTGTCCAGTGTTGCCGAGGAACTACTGGTGCGCATACAGCCGCTCGGGCGCCCCAATGGTCCCCTGATGTTGCTGCGCGGAGTAGTGATTCAACGCACCGATCAATTACGCATGGCGGAAGCGGCGATGCCGCTCTTACGATGGAAAGACTTTGAGCGATTCAAGCGCGAGTGGATGCGCGAAGAGCGCCGTAAAGAGCGCGAGGCGGCTCGTGAGAAGATGAAGTCGGAGATGAAGACCGGCGCTGGCGTCAACGCAGAGCCGGGCGCTGGAAATTCCAACCAGGAGCAAGGCAGACCATGAGCGGAATGAATGTTTCGGAGAAGTGGGACCGACGATTTTTGGAGCTCGCTGAGCAGATTGCTGGCTGGTCAAAGGATCCAAGCCGCGGCGTGGGTGCTGTGATCGTCAGCGCGGCGCGGCAGATTGTTGCCACGGGCTTCAATGGACTTCCGCGTGGCGTGGATGACCTACCCGAGCGGCTCGAACGTCCAGTGAAATACGACTTTGTGTGTCACGCCGAGTTGAATGCCATCATTCAATGCGCACGCAATGGGGTGAGCCCAGTAGGGAGCACCGTCTATACGAGCTTCAGTCCGTGTGTGCAGTGCACGTTGGCCATTGTGCAGGCTGGGATCGTTCGTGTGGTGACCTATGAGTACGGCGGCGACGGCGACGAGCATTGGCAGGTGAGTTTCGCCAAGGCAAGGGCTGTCATGCGTGAAGCAGGGGTGGAGTATCTGGCGTTGCGGAAGTAGGGCGCCGAATCCACTCAGTGCCTACATACGCTCCGGCGCAGTGATACCCAAGAGGCCAAGCCCGTCCTTCATCACGTGCTTACTGATCGCGCACAGGCGCAGGCGGCTCGCGCGGAGGGCTGGATCTTCGCACTTCAGTACCGGGCATTGCTGGTAGAAGCCGTTGTAACTGGTGGCGAGGCCGTGCAAATAAGCGCACAGCCGGCTTGGGTCAAGGTGTTGCGCCACTTCACGAACGATCTGTGGATAGCGCAGTAGCGTCAGGGCAAGTTGTCGCTCCGCCGGCTCGGCCACGCTGATTGCGGGGCGCGGCGGTGCGTGCGCGGCAGCATCAAGCGCTTTGCCAAGAATGCTGGCCATGCGCGCGTGTGCGTACTGAAGGTATGGGCCAGTATCGCCTTCGAAACTCACCATTCGATCAAGGTCAAAGACGTAGTCACGCGTGACATCTGAACCGAGATCGGCATATTTCACCGCAGCAATTCCAACCGCGCTACCGATGGCGGCAAGGTCGGCGTCAGACATGCCAGCGGTCGGCGCGTTGGGGTCCGTTGATCGAGCGCGGACTTCGCGGGTACCGCGTTCGATGGCTTCGTCAAGCAGTGCCTTCAGTGTGAAGTTCTCGCCGCTGCGCGTCTTCAGCGGCTTCTTGTCAGCCCCAAGGACACTGCCAAACGGAACATGCACCAGCTCGGCTTCAGTGCCATCAGCAAGTTTGTGCCAGCCAATCATTCGGACGGCATCAAACACGTCTTTGAAGTGATCGCGCTGCCGTGCATCAACCACGTAGACCACGCGATCGCTCTTGAGATCTTGCACGCGGAACTTGCATGCGGCCAAGTCGGTGGTGGCGTACAGGAATCCACCATCACGCTTGCGAATGAGCATGGGGCGATCGCGATCGGGGTAGCGGACCACAATGGCACCATCGTCTTCTACGCCCAGTCCACTCTTGGCGAATGCTTCGACGGTTGGTCCCAATCGTTCGCGGAAGAAACTCTCGCCGCGGCTGTGCTCATCAGTGAGTTGCACGCCAAGAACAGCGGCGGTTTCAAAGACTTCCTGCATGGTGCAGTGGATGATCTTCTGCCACTCTGCCACCAGTTGCGCGTCGCCGGATTGCAGCCGAACAAGCGTGGCACGCGCGTCTTCTTGTGCAAGCGCGGCGCCAGTATTTTGTGCGTCAAGTTCAGCAATTCGATGTGGTCCAACTCGGGTGGCGTGCGCAGCAATCATGCCCGCGGCATCGTCGCGCCCCTCAAGTTGCGCGGCGCGGTAGGCACGATTGAGGTCCTCAAGCGTGAGTGAATCAAGATTGGTACCAGCGCGGCGCAGTGCCGCCAGCGTCATGGCAATTGGAAGGCCCCAGTCTCCAAGATGATTCTCGCGCCACACCTTGCGACCGAGGCGTTCATGGACGCGCGCGATGGTGTCGCCAATGATGGTGGCGCGCAGGTGGCCAACATGCATCTGCTTGGCAACATTCACGCCGCACAAATCAACGGTCACCGCATAGGTAGCGGTGGTTGGAACAATTCCGAGCGCTGGTGAATCAAAGGCATCAAGGGCGGATGCAAGTGCGCCGCCAGCAAGGTGGATGTTGACGAAGCCCGGGCCAGCAACCTCGGCCTTGTCAGCGATACCCGTGAGTTGCGCACGCGCCAAGACATCGGTGGCAAGTTGCCGCGGATTTGCACCAATCTTTTTGGCGAGCGCCATGGCGAAGTTCGCTTGGAAGTCACCGAATTGCGGATTGCCACTGGGACGGATGTGCGGGTCCGACTCTTCGGCGGACAGTCCCGTGACGGCAGCGATCGCTGCACGGAGTGCGCGTTCAAGCGCCGCCGTTGGATCAACAGAGGCGGCAGATTCGGCGGCAGAGACGGCGGCGGGCATGTGGAGAAGGATAGGAGAAGCGTGAATCTCAGGGCTTATTGGGCGCGGCAAGCGCGGACTGAACAATCGATTTGATCTTGGCAACTACCGGGAGAGCCACTAGTAGTATTCGCACTATGGAAGAGATCGAAGATCTTGGCGCTGAGGACAAGTCGGTTGCGGACCTGTTCGGCGAAATCATGGGCGAGCTTCGGCTCCTCAGCACGCTGTACATGAAGTCGAACCCGCCCGAGGTGACGCTGCAGCCAACGATCATTGTCAGCGAGGCTTTCGTGCGCCTTGCGAATCATCGACCCGAGCAGTTCAAGAGCGAAGATGACTTTCGCGCTACCGCGTCGGTCATTCTTCGACAGGTGTTTGCGGAGCGTGCCAAGAAGCGCATTGAAGAGAAGCGCCGCGCCGCCGAGGCGATGCAGGCGCGACGGTCGCAGAAGGGTGCCACCGAGCCGGTTGCCGAACCAGAACTTCCATCCTTTGAGGGCGCATCACCGGAATTGACCATGGCACTTGAGAATGCGCTGGAGATGCTTTCTGAGGTGGATGATCGCTCTGCGCGCGTGGCGGAATTGAAGATCTTCGGCTCGCTACCGATGCTCACCATTTCCACCATCGTGGGCGGCACACTGCAGTCGGCGGAGAAGGACTGGCGGTTTGCCAAGGCCTTCCTACAGAAGCACCTCAAGGATCGCGGCGAGATTTCGTAAGCACGAAGGATCGTTCGGCATACAGCCGCTCCATGAGTTGTTCCGTTGACTC
>JBILYM010000122.1:0-6596 GCA_044377725.1 Phycisphaerales bacterium | reverse complement strand
GGCCAACCGCGCGCGGCAAGGATCTCCGTCCGATGCGCGCGGAACTCCTCCACCATGGCGGGATGTTCCCTCCACACCTGCAGCACCCCATGCCATGCAATCGGAACGATCGCGGCCAGCAACACGCCAACGAGTACTGCTCGCGTGGCACGCGAACGCTCCGGCGGCATGGCACGGAGCGATGCAACCAGCGCCGCCGCGCAGCCCATGGCGGACATCCATTGCAATCCACGCCACAGGTGGTCGGGTGAATTGAATCCATGGAACACCACCGGAATTGCACCAATCGATGCCAGCACCACCAAGAGAGCGCCCACACGATCGATCCCGCGGCGCACCGAAACAATCGCTACGCATGCACATAACAGTGCCAGCGCATCAAGCATTAAACCAGTAGACGGCGCGATACCTGCGAATGGAAACGGATCAGATGCAGGGTCCACATCAAACCAGAGGCTCGGTGGTTGACCAACCAAGGCGCGCCACGAAAGCATGCCTGCGATTGCAATGCACGCCACTGCTGCAACGGCAACCGCGCTACGCGACGGCTCATTCGTATCCGCCGAAACTCCCGCCGCATCGTTCATCGATCCACCCCGGTGCGCATCTGCGCGAGCATCGGTTGTTCCAGCGTGGCAACCGTGAGCAGCACCATGATGGTTTGCGCGCCAATCAGTACCGCCTGCCATGGCGCAGCAGTACCCAGGAGCAGCCCACCGATTCCACAGGTTGTTGCCAGCGCGCAAATCAACAGCACCGCGCCACGCGACGAAAGCCCACGCATCACCAAACGGTGCGAGAAATGCTGATGATCTCCAACCATCGGGCTCTTCCCCTGCCCCAATCGCAGCAGCGTCACGATGACGGAGTCGTAGAGCGGAACCGCCAAGATCACCAGCGGTGTTAGCACTCCGTACCAGCGTGCACCGAGCGCGTACTCCGGATCATCGGGCGCCGTGAAGGTGATTTGGATTGCAAGCGCCGCTAACAAGAATCCAACCGGCAGCGATCCACCATCGCCCATGAAGATGCGTGCTGGACGCGTCGCGCGCCACGGGAAGTTGAAAACCAAGAACCCCAGGAGTCCACCCGCAAGTAATGCGAGTACCGCCGCCGTGGCCCACTGTCGCGAAATGCACGCGGCCGTACAGAATGCTGCCGCCGCGATGAACGACACTCCACCAGCGAGGCCATCCATATTGTCAAGAAAGTTCACCGCGTTCATGATTGCCACCATGAAGGTTGCACTGAGCGCCACCGAAAGCCATGGTCCACCCACATGAGCATCAAGAAGCGTCAGGACACGCACGCCACCCAATGACGCTACGCCGACAGCCACTGCACATTGCACCAGCAGTTTCGGCCACGCCGGAATGGCGCGGCGGTCATCAATGAGACCCATGATGTGCAATACTGCTGCCCCGATGAGAATGGCACACGCGGGTTGCGCGTTGCCAGCAAATCGCCGTGCACTCTCCGCGAACGGTGGCAGCCATTCGGCCAGGCGATCAGCACCGATACTGGCAGCACCCGTCAACCCCGCAGCAATCGGCAACAGAACAGACCAGGTAATCGCCACGCCTCCGATATTGGGGATCGGTCGTAATTCCTTGCGGTGACCACCGATGCCAGCAGAATCAAGCGCGCCCGCGCGGTGCCCAAGGCGAATGAGAATCGATGTCATCACCGCTGATGCCAGCGCTGCTGCTGCGGCGGCGGCGATGACGGCCAGCACGGCGTTTGTTCCAGCATCCTGCATGCCCCAAGCGTATCCGCGTCCGGCAGCAGAATCGGGGATACTTTCCGTGATGAAATCCGTCACTGTCTATTGCTCCTCGAGCGGCGCCCTTGAGCCGCACTTCACCGAGGGCGCCCGCGACCTTGGGCATGCGCTTGCCGAGCGCGGTATTGCGCTCGTCTACGGCGGAGGTTCCATCGGATTGATGGGCGCCTGCGCGCGTGCGGCCAAAGAACGCGGCGGTCGGGTGATCGGAGTAATCACGCACAAACTCATGGACCTTGAGCAGGGTTGGACGGGCTGCGATGAATTCGTGGTGGTCGACACCATGCAACAGCGCCGGCGCATCCTGATGGACCGCGCCGACGGATACGTGGTGCTTCCGGGCGGTCTCGGCACCTATGAGGAGTTCTTTGAAGTACTCGTGGCGCGGCAACTTGGCGATCACCACAAGCCGATCGCGATTGTCAATCACGACAACTACTATGACCCGTTAGTGGCCATGATTGAACACGGCATTCAGCACCGCTTTGTGCGCCCAGCGATCCGCGGGGTCCTCAGCGTGGTCACCACTGGCACCGCAGCGATCGATGCATTGCTGGCGCATGAGCCGGGTACGCACGACGCCGCGTCGTTCCTACCGATGCATGCTGGGCGTGATGTGCACCCCGGCGCCGACCACGGTGCCGCGACGGCGCCAGTGCACCCGACCACGCCTACTCAACAGGGCCCGCGCGCGTGACCGACCGCGTCGGCATCATCGCTGGACAGGGAACGCTGCCCTTTCTAGTGGCGCGCGGCATGCGTGCTCAGGGAAAACAGATTCACTGCGTGGGTCTGCGCGGGCAATGGATGCCGGGCCTACCGGAACTCTGCGACGAATTCCACGAAGCTGGCATTCTGCAGATGGGTAAGTGGATTCGGCTGTTTCGCCGCGCCGACGTTCGCGAAGTCACCATGGTGGGCCGCGTCAGCAAGCAGCAAATGCATGAGCGTTGGGCCAAGCTCAAGGCGCTGCGCGATATTCCGGACTTTCGAACCATCGATCTCTGGCTACGAAAGCTGCGCCATGATCGGCGCAGCGCTACCCTCTTGCGAGCGGTGGCCGACGACCTCGCCACCCAAGGAGTGCTTCTCATCGACTCGACCCGCTACATCCCCGACCACATGGCGAGCGAAGGCCCGATGGGTCGCGTGCAGCCGGATGCACGCGCGCAGGGCGATATCGCCTTTGGCTGGCCACTCCTTGAGAAGGTGGGCGGTCTGGACATTGGCCAAGCGATCAGCGTGCGCGATCGTGATGTGATCGCAGTGGAAGCCGTGGAAGGAACCGATGCCATGATCGCGCGCAGCGGCGAACTGTGCCGAGCCCGCGGATGGACGCTCCTGAAGACAGCGCGACCCGGTCACGACATGCGCGCCGACGTCCCAACGATTGGCGTACAGACCATCGAAAGCCTGGCGAAAGCTGGCGCGGGTTGCGTTGCAGTCGGCGCCGGCCGAGTGATTTTGGTGGACCGACCGGCGGTGCTTGCGGCGGCGGATCGCGCGGGAATTGCTGTTGTAGGCGTGAAGGTCTGACCGTGGCTGACGGAGATGCAGGAACGACTTTCGTCTCGCGCGCTGGAGCGAAACTGGCGCACGCTCTCGATGAATTTAAGCTGAGTGTCACGGGTCTGCGCTGCGCGGACTTTGGTTGCAACGTCGGCGGATTTACCGATTGCATGTTGCAGCGCGGCGCGGCGAATGTGATTGCTATCGACACTGGCTATGGAACGCTCGCGTGGAAACTGCGCCAAGATCCGCGTGTTGAAACGCGCGAACGCACCAATGCACTGCACGCAGTGCCACCGGCTGGCGGCGTGGACTTAGTGGTGGTTGACTTGGCCTGGACGCCACAGCGACTGGCAATTCCTGTCGCACTCACCTGGCTTGCGCCGGGTGGGCGCATCGTCTCCCTGGTCAAGCCACACTACGAACTCCGCGATGCAGAGAAGGAATGGCTCGACCGCGGCTTCCTTCCGCACGACCGCGCGCCCGGTGTGGTGGCGCGCGTTGAAGGCGAAATGCTGGCGCTCGGCGCGCGTGTCCTCGGCAGCACAACGAGCCCGTTAGTGGGCGGCAAGACCAGCAAAAAGAAGGGCGTGCCGGGGAATATGGAGTGGCTCGTGTGGCTTGAGAAGGTGTGAGCCGTTGGACTGAGCGCTGAGCGCCAGAACAGCAGAAATCCAACTGGAAATTCGGCCAAATCTATACGCGTGCATTTCCGTGGCGCGCCGTCAATTTCTGCCGTTTCGGGTACACTCCAAACCTCGGAAACCCGTATGTCAGAGACACCAGAAACCACCGTTCCACCGGCAGATCGCCTCGTCGATATTGAGATCGAGCGCGAGCTGCATGACAGTTACCTCACCTACGCCATGAGCACCATCATGGACCGGGCCTTGCCCGATGTCCGTGACGGTCTCAAGCCCTCGCAGCGACGCATTTTGGTGGCGATGCATGACCTGAATCTGAGCCCGGGTCGCAAGCAGATCAAGTGTGCCAAGATCTGCGGCGACACCAGCGGTAACTACCACCCGCACGGCGAGAGCGTGATTTACCCAACGCTGGTGAACCTGGGCCAGTCCTGGAAGACCCGCGCGCTGCTGATCGACAAGCAAGGAAACTTCGGATCGATCGAGGGTGACCCGCCAGCCGCCATGCGTTACACCGAAGCACGTATGACCGCCGCTGCGGTTGCGCTGCTTGAGGATCTCGACAAGGGAACCGTCGACTTCAAACCTAACTACGACGACCGCCTGCAGGAGCCAACCGTGCTCCCGGCGAAGTTCCCCAACCTGCTCGTCAATGGCTCGAGCGGTATTGCGGTTGGTATGTCCAGCAGCATGCCCCCGCACAATGTGGGCGAAGTATGCGACGCGATCATTGCGGTCATTGATGATCCAACCATTGGCCTCGATCAGCTGATGAAGCACATCATTGGCCCAGACTTCCCAACCGGCGGCGTGATCATGGGCCGACGTGGTATTGCAGAGGCCTATGCCACTGGTCGCGGCAAGGTGACTGTGCGTGGCAAGGTGCATTTGGAGAAGGACGGCACGCGCGACGCCATCGTCATCGACGAAATCCCCTACCAGGTGGTGCAGTCGAATCTGATCGAAAAGATCGTGGATGCGAGCCGGAATGATCGCATTCCTGAAATCGCCGACGTCAAGAACCACTCTGGCCGCGACGCGCAAACGCGCATCGTGGTGGTACTGAAGAAGAACGCCGACCCCGCAGTGGTGGAGAAGCAACTCTATGAGTTCACTCCGCTGCAGGACACCTTCTCAATCATCAACATCGCGCTTGTCAACGGCCAGCCACGCACGCTGCCCTTGCGAAACTTGGTGGATCTGTACATCGCCCACCGCAAGGAAGTCATCCGTCGACGCACGGCGTTCCTGCTTCGCCAGGCGAAGCAGCAGGCGCACCGGCTTGAAGGGCTGATTTACGCAGTCTGCGACATTGATGAAGTCATCCGCATCATCCGCGCGGCACGAACCCGCGAAGAAGCGATTGCCGGACTGATGGAGCGCGCATTCCGCATCGCGCGCACACATCCGTATGCGCCGAAGATTCCAAACTCGGTGATTGCCAAGACGGAACCAGACGGAACACGGCTCACGCGCGTGCAGGCTGAGGCGATCGGTGCATTGCGTCTGATTCAGCTCACCGGTTTGGAAATCGAGAAGCTGACTTCGGAACTTGCCAAGCTTGTTGATGAGATCGATGGCCTTGAGGCAATCCTTGCTGATGAGCGCTTGGTGCTCGACATCATTCGCGAAGACACCATCGAATTGAAAGAGAAGTTCGGCGATCCACGGCGTACCGTGATTGCCGGCAATGAAGCGGAAGACTTTGAGATGGCCGACCTGATTCCTGAGCACGAAGTGGTGCTCACGGTCAGTCGACGCGGCTACATCAAGCGACTGCCTGCCGATACCTACCGCGTGCAAGGTCGCGGCGGCAAGGGAGTCATTGGCGCCAAGTCTTCAAGCAGCAGCAAGTCCGCGGGAAGCGATGATGATGATGCTGATTTCGTGGAACAGCTCTACGTGAGTTCCAGCCACGATGACCTCCTCTGCTTCACGAACACCGGTCGCGTCTTCAAGATGAAGGTCTGGCAGATTCCGGAAGCTGCGCGCACCGCAAAGGGCCGCGCCATTCAGAACCTCTTGGAACTCCGCCCCGACGAGCGCATCTGCACGTGGCGGCCGGTTGCAAAGTTTGAACAGCGCGAAGACTTCCTGTTCTTCCTCACTGCCAATGGCCAAGTGAAGCGCACGGCACTGCAGGAGTACCGCAACGTCAACAAGTCTGGAATCATTGCGCTTGGCCTGAAGGAAGGCGACCGTTTGGTAGATGTGCTACTTACGAGCGGCAATAGCCATGTGCTGCTTTCCACGGCGCAGGGAATGTCCATCCGCTTTGATGAGAACGACGCGCGCGTCATGGGACGCTCTGCGGCGGGCGTGATTGGTATCGATCTCGCCGACGGCGACGACGTTGTTGGCGGCATCGTTTGCGATGACACGCTCGACCTCTTCACCGCGTGCGAATCTGGCTTCGGCAAGCGCACTCCGATGAAGGAGTACTTGGTGCAGAGCGAAGATGGCTCCACACGCGCGCAGAGTCGCGGCGGCAAGGGTCGCATTGATATTCGCACCGAGGGCCGCAACGGTCGCGTGGTGGCGGTGCGCAGCGTGACTGACACTGATTCATTGATCTTCTCCACCAAGTCCGGCATGGTGGTGCGTATTCGCGCTGCTGATGTTCGGCAGGTGGGGCGCAACACCCAGGGTGTCAAATTGGT
>JBILYM010000121.1:0-6606 GCA_044377725.1 Phycisphaerales bacterium | reverse complement strand
CAAGTGGCTGCATAGCGCGACCCTTGGGGGGCCGACTGGTGATGGGCGGAAGATCCACTCGATAGACCGATTCGCCAACCACTGGGCAGCCAAGTTCCGCCATATGTGCGCGGATCTGGTGCAGCCGACCGGTATCGATTTCTACATCTAAGAGCGTGCGTCGATGTCCAGAGCCGAGTGACTTCCAGCGCGTGATAGCGGGTCGACCACCGCCGCGATGATCGACCAGCGAAATCTTCATGTCGCCGCGGCGCACTTCATCAAGAGGAAGTTCAATGCTTCCTTCCGGACGCGGGGGCTTGCCTTCCACGATGGTCATGTAGCGCTTGCGAACGGTCCGCGCCGCAAACTGTGCACGCAAGGCGTCGTATGCGCTGGCCTCCAAAGCAATGATGATCGCTCCGCTGGAATCCCGGTCAAGTCGATGCACCAATCCAAAGTCGCGCGCGGTACCGAGTGAACTGGCAAAGGCTCCCCAGCGCGCAAAGATGCCATTCATCAGGCTGTCGTCGCGGTGCCCAAGGCCCGGTTCGCTGACAACGCCTGCAGGCTTGGCGATGACAAGGAAGCCAGCCTCTTCGTAGAGGACATCAAACTGGACCGCGGGATTTGGGATGGGCTGCGTCATGGCTTCGTATGATCGCGATGGTAGCTCGTTGTGAAGGCCGTGTATGTCGCATGCAGACCCAACCATCCTCCTGAGTTTCGATGTCGAGGAGTTTGACGCCCCGATTTCCCGCGGGCACCCCATGTCGATGGAGGAGCAGATGGAGCAGGGTGGTCGCGGCCAAGAACGGACGCTTTCCCTGCTTGATAGTTTGCGGGTGCCAACCACCATGTTTACGACCGCCAACTTTGCGGAGTGGCATCCGGGGCTGCTGACTCGCGCGGCACGGAGCCATGAAATTGCAAGCCACGCCCGCTGGCACGCCAGTTTCAGCGTGGATGATCTATCCACCAGCCGTGCCATTCTGCGCGCGGCAAGCGCCCAGGAAGTACTGGGGTTTCGTCGGCCCCGCCTGCAGTCCACGGACCCGGGCGCCATTGCTGCGGCGGGATATGCCTATGACAGTTCGGTTAACCCGATCTGGCTACCGGGTCGATACAGCAATCGTTCACTGCCACGCGTTCCGTATCGGGTGGGCGGCATCCTTGAAGTTCCCATCGCTACCACTCCGGCACTTCGGCTGCCGCTGTTTTGGCTGGCGTGGAAGAACCTACCAATGCCGATCGTGCGCGACGCGTGTGAGCGCTGCCTTGCTGCGGACGGCGTGTTGAATCTGTTCTGGCACCCGTGGGAATTTATCGATTTGCGCAGCGCCGGATTGCCGCTGCATATGCGCCGGATAGATGGCGAACGCATGTGCGATCGATTTGCGGCGTTCGTTGATTGGCTGCGATCGCGCGGACGCTTTGCGACGTTCACGGAGTGGATGGGACACGGGCTATGATTCCGTGATGCAACAAGTGTTGAAGGGATTCATGGTGGTGCTGATGGCGATGTTCGTCAGTACCAATGCAGGTGCGACATCCACATCATTGCCTCGGCAAGTGCAAAGCGCTCAAGCGGCCGATAGTGATCCGCGCATTGCAGCCCTTGGGCGTGACAACCAGGAAGCAGCCAACGAAACAGCGCGGGTGCGCGCCGCGCAGGAGCATGTAAGTGAAGTGGTTGGCAATCTCAAGGTTGCCATCAAGGAACTGCGTGCTATCAAGGAGTCCGACGAACGCCGGGTTCTTCTAGCGGGAAGTGGATCCGACCCGATCACCGAAGTGCTGCTCAGACATCGCGATTCGCTGCCGCCGCTGGCGAATCAGCGTCGTGATTTAGAAACAGCGCGTACCGGGGCTGCAACGGCAGAGATCGAACGGCTGGACGCAGCGGAAGATCTTGCCAGTGCGGAACGAACCGATGAGGCTGCGGAGGCATTGATCGTCGATCAACCAACCGGGCATGCCACCGCTGCAGAATTGGCGCCGCTCTTTCGCCAGCGCGCCGATCAGTACCTGCGACCACTGGTTTCGGCACTCACCTCCTATTCTGCGATCCTTGCTGAAGAAGTGACCGTTCGCAGTGAATACACGGGCCTCTTGGAGCAGTACCGAAATTTCATTGATACGCACTTGTTGTGGCTGCCCGACATGCCCGTGATTGGCGAGCGGGATGTGCGTGGCGTCACGGCGCACGTCGGTCGCTATGCAACTCGGTCATTCTGGGGCGCCATCGGCGAGGACCTTATTGATAGCTTTCGATTCCGTCCATTCCGATGGATTGGCGGTGCGGTGCTGGTGCTTGCGTTGGCATTGATTCGTGGGCGGGGTTTCCGATTTATCTCCAAGACGCCGTTGCCTGGCAATTCCACCGAGGTGGGGTTGATCAATATCGCCAGCGCGGTGCTTGAGTCGGTGATCCTGGCTGCGCCGATTCCGCTCGCGCTGCAGTTTGCTGGACTGTTGATCGAATCCACACCGGCTGCAGCTACGGCGGCGCCGTTTGGAGCCGCCATGCATTCAGTCGCTGGATACGCATTCCTGATTCTGTTTGCACTGGCGCTTTCGGCGCGCGGCGGAGCGGGTGACAAGCAGCTGGGTTGGTCGCTGTCAACAATGACGTCCATTCGGCGCGCGATGTTGGCCCTGGCTGCAGGATTTCTGCCAGCGATCTTTGTTGCCCAAGCCAGTATGAATATGGACGGTATTGCCGGCAGCGAGGAGATTGCGCGGTGGGCGGTGATTGTGGCGCTCCTGGTGTTGACCGCCGTTTCAGCACGGATCTTTCGGCCATCGCATGGAGTGTTCTCTGGCGTGATTGCTGCGCATCCAACCGGTTTGATTTCCATGTTCCGTCCGGTGTGGTACCCGCTGTGCGCACTGCTGCCAGCAGCGTTGGTGTTGGGCGCGGCGGCTGGTTATGTCATTACCGCGATCACCGTCATTGAGAACATTGCGCGGAGTTACTGGGTGATATTGCTTCTTGCGGTGGGCATTTCCGCACTCGGCCGTATTGGTGGCGCGGCGCTTGATCGCTTTGATCTTGCAGGCCAATTGGAGGCACGCGAAGAGGCGCGCTTTGAAGATCAACTGCGGAGCTTCGGCAGGCTACTCTTGGCCTTGGTCACGTTCGCTGGATTGGCATGGGCATGGAATGACTTGATTCCTGCGTTTGGAATTGTGAACAACATGGCGCTGTGGACGGTTGCTGCCGGTGATGGAAGCGCGCGCGTGCCAGTGAGTGTTCGCGACGCTGTGTTCTGCGTGGCAACCGTGGTGGTGACCATGTCGCTGGTACGGGACTTGCCCGGAATCATCAACATTGTCATTCTTCGGCGCTTCCCGATTGACCGCAGTGCGCGCTACGCGTTGGTTGCGCTCGGTAGGTATTTGATTGTGGTCACTGGAATCATCGTGGCGCTCGCGTGCTTGCGTATTCGTTGGAACGACGTGCAATGGCTTGCAGCAGCAGTTACCGTTGGACTTGGATTTGGTTTACAGGAGATCTTTGCAAACTTCGTCTCTGGTCTGATTCTGCTGGCGGAGCGGCCGGTGCGGATTGGCGACCTAGTGACCATTGACGGGATTTCGGGTCGCGTGTCGCGCATTGCTGCGCGAGCCACGACGATCGTCGACTTTGACAATAAGGATGTGATCATCCCGAACAAGCAGCTGATTACTGGCAAGATCACCAACTGGACGCTGCAAGAGTCAAGCGTGCGCGTCACCATTCGAGTTTCTGTTGAGGCTGATGCTGATCTTGATTCGGCAGTCGCTGGACTGCGTGAAGCGGCGGCTGGCTCTGCTGGCGTCATTGCCAATCCTGGACCCGAAGTGCTGTTGGTTGGGTTTACGTCCGGGTCTGCCGATATTGATGTCTCCGTCTACGTAGCGCGCCCGGGGGAGCTGCAGCCCGCGCGCCATGATTTGGTGGGACGAAGCAAGCGAATCCTGGCTGAACGGGGCATTGCCATTGCCATTCCGCAAATGGATGTTCATGTGCGCGGTGCACCATCGTTTAACGCCAATGCGCCGCAGGGCGCTCGCTGATTGTTCGTCAATAGAGACAACTACATGACCATGCAAACCACGCCGCGCAACTTTGGAACATCAGCTCGCCTGCAGCCCTTTGGGGAGAGCGTGTTTGCCACCATTTCAAGACTGGCTGCGCAACATGGCGCAGTGAATCTGGGGCAGGGCTTCCCGAACTTTGACGGACCGCAGTTCGTCAAGGATGCCGGCATGCGTGCCATCAAGGACGGATTTGGCCAGTACGCGCGGACCTTTGGGGTGCCGGAACTGAACGCGGCCGTGGCGGCTCGCTTTCGGGCCACTAGCGGGATTGAAGTCGCACCGGATGCGGAGGTCACCGTGACCAGCGGTTGCACTGAGGCCATTGCGGCCGTCATGCTTGGACTGATTAATCCGGGTGACGAAGTGGTGTTGGTGGAGCCGTTCTATGACTCGTATGCGGCGTGCGTGGCGATGGCAGGTGGAATCGTTCGCGCCATCCGGTTGCGCGCACCGGAATTTGCGTTTCCGATTGATGAACTCCGGCGCATCGTGGGGCCACAAACCAAGGCGATTTTGATCAATAGCCCGCATAATCCGCTTGGTCGAGTGCTGACGCGCTCCGAACTGGAAGGGATCGCCGCGGTGGCACGGGCCGCCGACTGCTTGGTGTTCTCTGACGAGGTGTACGAGGAGATTTGGTACGGCGAGCCGCCAGTCTCCATCGCAACGCTGCCAGGGATGCGCGAACGCACCGTGGTGATGTCAAGCCTTGGCAAGACCTTCAGTCTGACGGGTTGGAAGATTGGTTGGACGATCGCGCCTCCGAACCTGACGGCCGGCATTCGTGCCGCGCATCAATTTCTGACCTTCTGCAGCGCCACGCCGCTACAGCGCGCCGCGGTTGATGCATTGCAAGCACCACGTTCGTACTACGAGGAACTGCGTGCTGATTACCTGACGCGCCGGGATGCCATGCTGACGGTGCTGCGTGGTGCTGGGTTTGATCCCTATGTTCCGGATGGCTCATACTTCGTGGTGGCGGAGCACGAACGGTTTGGATTTCCCAACGACTTTGCGTTTGCCATGCACTTAGTTGAGAAAGTTGGCGTGGCGTGCATTCCCTGCAGTGCCTTCTATGCACCGCAGGCTGATGGGACGAAGGATGCGGACGCCTGCAGGTTGGTGCGCTTTGCGTTCTGCAAGACGGACGAAACGATTCGTGATGCAGGGATTCGACTGCGTTCACTCAGCGCGCGTTCTTAGGGTTTCATTTGACTCGCCGGCGCGCCGCCATCGCGGGCGAGAGCGGCTTCATAGAGTCGCATGGCCTTGGGCATGATCTTGTTCAGGCGAGCAATGCGCGTGTCGTCGCTGGGATGCGTGGAGAGAAACTCTGATGGAGCACCGGATTTCTCTGACATGCGCCTCCACAACGTGATGGCCGAGCGCGGGTCGTATCCAGCATCGGCGGCGATCATCAAACCGAGGTTGTCAGCGTCGGATTCCTGCAGTCGGCTCCATGGGAGCAGTACGCCCACGTTGGAGCCAAGCCCCAAGGCAGCCATGGTCGCTTGTTGCGCCGTCGGGCTCATGTCCCCGAGCGGCACGGCCGTGCCCTGCATGGCGCCTTGGATAATGACGTTGCCGGAGATGCGCTCCCCGGCGTCCCGGCCAATGGCATGAGATGCCGCATGTCCCATGACTACGGCCAGTTCGTCATCGGACTTCGCCATCTGCAGAAGGCCCGTGTAGACCGCCGACTTGCCACCCGGCAATACCCATGCGTTTACAGTGGCGGGTTCATCAATGACCGTCCATTGCCACTCAAAGTCCTTGACTGCGTTGCGATGCAGGCGTTCCGAAGCGTCCTCAATCCGAGTGGCAATACGCTGAACCCGGTCATAGTCTGGACCGGAAGTCACCTTCTTGACGCCGTCCTCAGAAAGGGCCTCTTGATACGCCTCGTCACCGAGTTGGCGTTCTTCGCTGGGCGAAAGAATATTCAACTGGCTGCGACGAGTGCCACTCACCGTGTTACAGGCAATGACCACTGTCACACAGGCGAGGGGGGTGGCGCGGAGGAGTAATCGGATGCTGCGGCGCATGTTCTGATGATAGTTCGGTCGGCGCACTTTGGCCGGACCGGCCGACGTTAGTCGCGCACCAGTACCAGCATTTCCAATGCAATCAGCACGATGACGACCACTTCAAGCAATTCCGCGCGGATCTGCACCTGGCGATCGCGGAGCTTTCCGTAAATGGAATCAAGCGCCTCCAGTTTGCGTAGAACGGAACGCTCATAGTCATCAATATGCAGGCGGTGCGTTGCCGACTGATGGAGTCGGGCCAGCCATTGATCGCCGAACAGCTTGAGCGCGTTGTTGACGGACTCATAGAGCGCCGCGGCATCAATTTGTAGCTCAGCGATTCGGCGGGTATGGCGTCCCGTCTGCACGGACAAGATGCGTGCGCCGCGCATGGATTGGCTGGCGGTCCGAAATGCTTCCTCCAGCGCATCCTCAAGTTGATCGTCGAGCCAACGCATTTCAATCAGTTCAACATTGGCAAATTCAAGCACGGAGAGCGCATCTTCCGGAGTGC
>JBILYM010000368.1:0-20028 GCA_044377725.1 Phycisphaerales bacterium | reverse complement strand
AACTTGAATTCAACTTCCAACATGTACATGGTGGAAATGGCTCCCACGGTCCGCAGCGAGGCGTGGGTGTCTTTGCGAACCATCGCCCTGGCGGGATTTGGATTGTGGGCGGCAGTGATGGCGGTCGTGGCGATGCGGGGGATGTTCTTTGATCGCCGCCAGCAGATGCGCGGCCTTGCGCGGCTGGGCGGGCCACATGCCGCACCGCTCGCGGATCACGTTGCCGCCAATGTTGGCGCTGTTGCGGATCTTGCCGATCGACGGCCGGCACCCCGCCGTTTAGCGGGCGAAGTTCGGTAGCCGCTTACACACCAACCCGCGTCCGCAAGTTGTCCAGGACATTCATGAAGTTGATGTACGCGTCGTACGGGCTGTCGTAGGGGCTGAAGTACTTGTGCACATCTCCGTCGGCCCAATACTTGGTGCACATGTAGTAGAAGTGGTCGCTAGTGGTGAGTTTGCGCCAGTCCTCAAGAATCCACGGATCGCCGGCTGCATGGCGGGCGCGCACTCCGGCTTCCAGTTCATACAACTGCGCTATCGCGTTGTCTTGCAGCGGATTGCCAAGCCACGCGGAGAGGTCGCGCTCGCTGTCAGCCCAACTGATGAATTGCTCGCTGGAGTACTCGCCAACCGGCCGATGAGCGGCTGATGCCTCGCTCACGGTGAGGAACCCATTCTGCCCGGGATTTGCATCAAAGACGGCTTCGGGCAACTTGTCCAGGAAGTCAAAGATGCCGGTGGAAGCCCATTGGTGCTCGCCGAACGTCTCGTAGTCCATGAACAAGTTGCAGAGGTAACCATCGCCATTGATCTGGTTGACCCACTTGGCAAAGCGCTGCGCGTCCAGCGGCCATTCCTTCCAATTGCGATCGCTGAAGCGGAACGCAACATCATCGGAAAGCCGGTAGTTCTTCAGGAGCAGACGAACTGGGTTGTGCCCGGGCGGCGTTGCTTGCGCAGGCGGCGCGTACACGTAGTTGGGGCTGCGCCCGGCGAGTAGGCGGTCGACGCCTTCGCAGACCATGGTCTTGTAGTCGCCAAGCCAAGCCACATGGCCAGCAAGTTCATTGTTGTAGATGAGCTCCGTGTTGCGGAACGCGGTTGGTTTGTAGCCATTGAAGAGTCGCGCAATCTCCGCGCGGTGCAGGCGTACCTGCTCATCAAATTCGGCGCGTGAAAAGAGGAACGCCAGCGAGTGGTGGCTCGTCTCATCAAGCAATTCGCACGCGCCCGTATCAACCAAGCGACGCAGGGTGTCAAGGACATCCGGGGCCCACTCCTCTAACTGTTTCAGTGCGGTACCACTCACTGAGAAACTCACGCGAAAGCGTTGGTCGTGTCGGCGCACCAAATCCAGCAGCTTCTGTGTGGTGGGGCGGTAGCACTTATCCGCGACTTTGCGCAGGATGGTGGCATTCGCCTCGTTATCAAAGTAGAAGGGGTCTGTGTCAAAGACTGAGTAGCGGCGCAGCCGAAACGGCTGATGAAGCTCGAAGTAGAAGACGACAGAAGCCATAGGCGGAGGTTATCCGGAGCGCGGAAGCATCGCCGAGCGGGGTATGTGGTGGTACAGTGCCTGTTGATGCCTGAACCCGGACACGCATTTGCTCGATCCATGCGGTTTGCTGATCGCCTGCCCCGCTGGGGAAAGCAGTTGTTAATGGTTGCGTGGGATGCCAGCAGTGCCGTGGTCTGCCTGTGGGCGGCGTTTGCGCTGCGCCTTGGCACCGTGGAATTGCCAGCAGCGGTGTCGGTGTGGGAAGTCATGGCTGCGGGCATCATCGTTCCGCCCATCTTCTGGGCGTTTGGGCTTTACCGAGAAATCACGCGTTACATCGGGCCGCGGTATGCGTGGCTGTTGTTGCAGGCCTGCTTCTTGGTGTCTGCGATTCTGTTGCTCTTGACCTTGGTTGCCCCAGGTCGGGGAACAGGCATTCCGCGTACCGCGCCGTTGATTGGCGGCATCTTGCTCATCGGTGCCACCGGTGGCGCCCGCCTGCTGGTTCGCCGCTTCCTTCGGATCAGTACCCGTACGCGGAGCCGCCTAGCCATTCTGGGTGCGAGCGATGTGGGTGCTGGCCTTGCCGCGGCGATCGGTCATGACCGCGTCTCCGAAGTAGTGGCGTTCTTTGACGACAACCCCTCGCTGGCCGGCGGCGCCATGCGTGGGGTGCGTATTTATCCAACGAGCGCATTCGATGCAGTACGCGCCGATACGCACTTCGATTCGCTGTTGGTGGCAGTAGGGCCAAAGAGCCGATCCCGGTGCCGAGAGGTGTTGGAACATGCGGCAGCGGTTGGCGTTCGGGTGTTAGCGGTGCCAACACTCGCCGAAATTAACGATGGACGGGTCAATCTTGACGCCCTTCGCCCGCTTGCCATTGAAGATCTCTTAGGCCGTGCGCCGGTGGAGCCCGACGCCACGCTCTTGGGCGCGAATGTGGTTGGTAAGACGGTTCTAGTGACGGGTGCCGGCGGGTCGATTGGCAGCGAGCTGTGCCGGCAGGTCATGGATCTTGGTCCAAAGTGCCTGATCTTGCTAGATAACGGTGAATTCAACCTGTTTCAAATTGACAGCGAGCTCAATCGTTCGCGCCACTCGCTGGCTCCTGGCTCAGCGCGCGCGGTCATTCACCGCTACCTCGCAAGTGTCACTGACCATGTACGGATCGACCGCATCATGGAGCAGCACCGTCCCGACACCATCTACCACGCTGCCGCATACAAGCACGTGCCGATTGTGGAAGACAACGAGCCCGAAGGCGCAGAGGTCAATGTCTTAGGCACGCTCCGTGTTGCCGAAGCCGCGCTGAAGCACGGCGTGCAAGACATGGTCTTTGTCAGTACCGACAAGGCGGTCCGCCCAACCAGCGTGATGGGTGCATCCAAGCGTGTGGCGGAAATGACGCTGCAGGCGCTGCATGCGCGCTACGGCGGTAAGGGCAAGACTCGATTCACCATGGTTCGTTTCGGAAACGTCCTTGGCTCAAGCGGCAGTGTAGTGCCGATCTTCAAGGAACAGATCATCTCTGGTGGTCCAGTCACGGTGACTCATCCGGAGGTCACTCGTTACTTCATGACCATCCCGGAGGCTGTGCAGTTGATCCTGCAGGCGGGCGCTATGGGAGAAGGTGGCGATGTCTTTGTTCTAGATATGGGCGAGCCGGTCCGTATTTCTGATATGGCACGAAACATGATCAGACTTTCGGGGCGCACGATCCGCGACGCAGCCAATCCGGCGGGCGAGATCGAGATTGTGTTCACCGGTATGCGCCCAGGCGAAAAGCTCTACGAAGAACTGGTAATTGGCGCGGAACTCATGCCTACGCAACATGTTGGCATACTCCGGGCTCGCGAAGCATTCACGCCGTGGGAAGTGTTTGAACACCGCTTGCAGCAGCTTGAGGCTGCGGTGAGTCAGCATGACCGGGCGAGGGTTCGGGAATTGGTTATGACGACAGGGCTTGGGAATCCTGTGCGGACCGCCTAAGCACATCGGCAATGTTTGTTGCATGCCGATGCATAGTCACTTCGTCAACGGTGTGATGAACCAAAAACGCCAAGCTTGTCTCGCCCAGTGCGTGTGCAACAGGCAATGCGTTGTTGGGAGCAATTCGGTGATGGGCAAAGATCGGCTCTCGGTATATCTCTGAGCATGAACCAATGGTTGCCGGAAGTCCCGCCTTTGCCAAACTAGAAAGCAGTTTGGGGCGGTCAGATGCACTACGCGTATATGCCATGCAGCGATAGTGCGCATGGCCATCGGGCGTACCTGGAATGCGCAGCTCACGCAGGCCGCGGAGTGCATCTTGCATAATCATGGAATTGCGCGCACGGCGATCAACCCAATCATCCAGCTTGCGCAACTGACATAGGCCAATAGCCGCCTGCATTTCCGTCATGCGAAGGTTGGTGCCTTTATGTTCAATGAGCCAGCGGAATCCTGGCTCGGCAACCTTGGCATGCGACAAGTCATAGTCTTTGCCGTGCTGCGAATATTGCCACGCCTTCTTCCATAGGCGCAGATCCGGGGTGCACAGCATTCCGCCCTCGCCACCGGTGGTCATGATCTTGTCTTGGCAGAAACTCCAACTAGAGAACACGCCCCAACTTCCCACTGATGTTCCGTCGATGCGTGCACCGTGCGCCTGTGCGCAATCTTCAATAACATGAATGCCGTTCTTTGCGGCCCAAGTGCTGATCGCGGGCATGTCGCAGGGCCAGCCTGCAATATGCACAGGTATGCACGCTTTAGTGCGCGATGTGCGAACCGCTTCCATGCTTGCAACGGTCATATTGCCGCTGTTGGCATCGACGTCAGCAAACACTGGCTTGGCGCCTGCCAGTACCGCGCACATGGCGCTTGCAACGTAACTGCGTGGGCTGACAATCACTTCATCGCCTGCACCAATACCAAGCACTTTGAGCGCAGTGTCCAATGTGAGCGAGCCATTTGCCATTGCAAGCGAATGGATGCCACCGTGATAGTCGCTCCATGCGCGCTCGAACAGTTTGCACTGGTCGCCCGTCCAGTAGTTCACGCGGCCCGAGCGTAATACAGCCTCAACAGCGGCGAGTTCATCTGCTTCAAAGATGGGCCAGGGTGGTAGGAAGGCTGTGTGTGAATGCTTCACCATGCGTCGAGCTCCCGTAGCAGTTTGGCAGGGTTGCCGACTACAAGTGTATTGGCTGCAACGTCCTTCACAACGACGGAGCCCATTCCGGCGCCACTGCCATTCCCTAACGATAAGCCTTGGCGAATGGCAGCCGCAGTTCCGATATCAACCCCCTGGTGAGCAGTCACATTTCCAGAGACAGAAGCAAGGGGGGCAATGGATGTGTAATCACCAAGCACGCAGTCGTGACCAAGTGCTACTAAACGATTGATGCTTACAAAGTTGCCAATAGAGGCAGTCACTGTCATCTCTACTCCACCCAAAATCATCACCCCGTGGCCGGTCCTTACGGACTTATGAATGGAAACACTTGGATGAATGACGCAACCCCAGCTTGGTGCACCAAGCGACTCCATGGCATTTACAACAATCCGCCGAACGCGCGGATCGTTGATGCCGACAATAAACTCGCAGCCATTCCATCGGGTCCAATCCGAAAGCCTGCCAATGATTGGCCATCCCTCTGGTGTGGAACCATTGCGGGCGTCGTCCAAAAATCCAACAAAGTCCTGCGCACTGTGATCTAGCAAGTAAGTGTGGGCAACTTCACGGCCGTGTCCGCTTGCTCCAACAATGACAAGAGGTCTTTTCGTCAATGCGCGTCCCCACGAAATGGCGGCATCGTGGCGTGTCCATCCGCCGAAATGTCCCGGCGGCTGACCACTTGAAGCACGGTCATCCACAGAATTTTCAAGTCAGTCCAATGACTTCGATTGTCCACATACCACACGTCAAGCTCAAACTTTTCTGACCAAGAGATAGCGTTGCGACCATTTACTTGAGCCCAACCAGTGATTCCAGGTTTCACTTCGTGCCTGCGCATCTGGCGAGCAGTGTAAAGCGGGAGGTACTCCGGCAACAGTGGGCGCGGCCCAACAAGTGACATGTCGCCTCGCAGAACGTTCCATAGAGTGGGTAGTTCGTCCAGACTGGTTGAGCGCAGGAATCGACCAAGACGCGTCAGGCGTACTGCGTCGGTGGCGAGCGGATCTTCTCCCGCGCGGGGTGCGCGCATGGTGCGAAATTTCCGCAGTATGAAGAGTTCGCCGTGAAGCCCCGGGCGCGTTTGGGAGAAGAGAATGGGGGAGCCGAGGCGCATGCGGACGGCGAGGGCACAGACGACAATGACTGGCGACAAGAGCGCGAGCGCACAGAGGGTAAGGAGGATGTCTAGGAGGCGGGTCAAGTTGTCCCTTAACCGCGCCCATCGGCCGCGCTGCTTAAGATGGGTCCAGGGGGCTTCGAATGCGCGGTACTCGGGAGCACATCGTCCAGTGATCGTTCCCATGAACCCAGTCTCAATGCACTGGAATACTGGTGTGGATAGGTCCATGTTGTAACTTGATGAATTCCAGCACCCACGACCAGCGTATTGAATCGTTTAGTTTGATCGCCGTGCAGGATGCCGCTGAGTTCTGCCCACCCGCAAATATTTCGTGATGGACCGGTTTCCAAAGTGGGATGTGTGGCAGGCGATTTAGGCTCCACGGTCTCCCCTTGCTTTAGCGTTAACGTCCGCACTGATCAGCTCTTCAAATACCTCTAGGAATCGGTCAACTCCGACTTTGAGAGACAACTTCGTAGTGTAGTAAGACCTTCCGGCGACTCCCATCTTGTCCAGTTCGGCGGTCGAGCGACTAGCAAGGTCGAGCACTACGCGGGCCAAATCTGCTGGATTTTCTGGCTCACATATCACCCCGCATCCTGCACGTCTCACAAGTTCGGCTGCTTCGCCAGCAACAGCCATGATGATCGGCTTTCCTGCAGCCATGTAAGCCTGCGTCTTGGAGGGGATGGTGATTTTGAACAACGGATCCGCACGAAGCGAAACTAACAGAGCATCAGCGTGCTGCATGAATGCACTCATTTCACTCATCGGCAATCGGTCGTGAAAGACCACATTCGTGAGCCCCATCTTTGAAACTTGCCCCCTCAGTCGCTCCTCCTCGACGCCGGAACCAACCAAAACAAACAAAATGCTCGGTTGAGACTGTTCGATCGCCGCGGCCGCGTTCAGCACCGTCTCTAAAGCCTGGGCCTTCCCGAAGTTTCCAGCAAACATGACTGTAAATCGGTCCTGAAACCAAGTGGGTTTATTGACCGTTGGTCGAACCTGAATACTGGTCGGGGTTTCCTCGCACCAGTTATAGATAACTCGAACTTTTTTTGCTGGCACACCGCGCTTTACCAACGCATCCTTAAATCCATCGGAAAGTACCGTTACGACTGCAGCAGATCGATAAACCAAATCGCACCATTTAGAGACCATAGATAACTGCCATTTTCTATGAATCATTCCCGTGGCAGTTAAGGTGTCCGGCCATAAATCTTGCACGTCATAAACGACCGGAACTCCGCGGAAAATTTTCTGCACCATTGCAGGCAGGCTTGTTGTAAGAGGGGGGTGATAGACATAAGCAACATCAGGGCGGCTTGTGACAAAATTAACTGCTGCAGAAGCCGTCAGCGCAAAGGTGATGTAGTTCATCACACGTTTGATGACCGACTGATCGTGATTGGGATAGAGCGGAACCCGGTGAACGTGAATTCCTTGCATGATCTCATGTTGATACATGCAGATTTTGTAGCCTTTGTAAACCTTTCCGCCTGGATAGTTTGGGAATCCAGTGAGGACTTGAACTTGGTGGCCTCGTGACGCCAACTCAAGCGCGAATGCAAGCCCCTTCGATGTAGGTTCCGGAGAAAACCACTGGGAAATAAGGAGTATTTTCAATTTCAAAGTCCAAGCATCATTGCGCGGATGCCGATCATTAGTCTTACTTGCGCCACACAACTCGATTCACATAGTCCGTGTAGCTCAGAATGATTCGCAACACTTTGTCGGAAACATTCGGCACTGAATAATCCTCTACTTGTCGCAGAAGGCGCTTGTTGCCTCGCGGTTGGTCCGCAAGAATTCGCAAAGCCTGCATCACACGAGCGGAATCAAGACCGACCATCATCACGGCTGCTTCTTCCATTCCTTCGGGGCGCTCGTGCGCCTCACGAATATTCAACGCCGGGAAATTCAAAATGGAAGATTCTTCACTGATCGTTCCGCTGTCAGAAAGGACCGCGCGTGCGTTCATTTGTAGATGCACGTAATCAGACAGCCCCATGGGCTTAAGTAAGCGAATACGTTCATGAAACTGCGCGCCAGTCGCATCAACACGCTTCTGCGTACGTGGATGCGTGGAAACCACTACGGGCAAACTATGTTCTGTGGCAACTGTGTTCAACACATTCACAAGCCGCGCAAAACTTTCATCACCGTCCACATTCTCTTCGCGGTGAGCACTCACCATGAAGTAGCCACCCTCTTCAAGTTCAAGGCGCTTCAATACATCTGACGCATCGATTCGTGGTCGATAGTGCGTAAGCACTTCAAGCATTGGACTTCCCGTCTTGATAACCATGTCCGGTGGCAATCCCTCGCGCAATAAATACTCTCTCGCGATTGAGCTGTACGTCAGATTGACATCCGCGGCGTGGTCAACAATACGGCGATTGATTTCCTCTGGCACGCGCTGATCAAAGCAACGGTTGCCGGCCTCCATGTGAAAAACCGGAATCTTGCGCCGCTTGGCAGGAATTACAGACATGCAACTGTTGGTGTCTCCAAGCACCAGCATGGCCTCGGGCTGAACTTTGGCTAGCACTTCGTCGACTGCAATGATTACTTTGCCGATCGTTTCGGCGCCCGTGGCTCCAGCGGCGCAAAGAAAGAAATCAGGCTTTCGAATCCCAAGGTCTTCAAAGAAAATCTGATTCAACTCGTAATCGTAATTCTGCCCCGTATGAATGACGGTATGTTCGCAGTACTCATCCAACTTGGACATAACCCTTGAAAGACGAATAATCTCTGGGCGAGTTCCAACGACGGTTGCGACCTTTAGTCTTGGCATATTAAACCTTGAACACGATCGTATCGGGTTTCTGGCGGTCGAACACTTCGTTAGCCCACAACATGACGATCAGTTCTTCGTCTCCAACATTCGTAATGTCATGTGACCAGCCTGGGACAGTGTCGACCACTTGTGGGTTCGTGCCGCATGCTTCAAGTTGAAAGGCTTCACCAGTCAAAATCTGACGAAATCCAAATCGCGCGCGTCCGCGTACGACAAGAAACTTCTCGTTCTTAGTGTGGTGATAATGGCCGCCACGCGTAATGCCGGGATGAGCCGTGAAAAAAGAAACCTGGCCTGAATCCGTGGTTTTGAGAACCTCGGCAAATTCGCCGCGCGGATCTTCATGCTTTGAAATGCCATAGGCAAAGTCAGCGGGCTCTAGATAGCTGAGATAGGTGGCGTAAAGCGCGCGAATGAAACCCGTTCCAACCTTTGCAATCTCACATTTCTTCCGTGTGTCATGAAAGCCTTGAATGGCATTGGCAATCTCGCCCACAGTGCTTTGATAGACCGGTTCAACAATTCGATACGGACCACCAGCGGGTGTGACTCCCGCAAGGTGTGCATCTAAAATTCTAATGAACGCGTTCACGACATCATCTATGTACACCAAGGAAACCGGGGATGCGGGATCATGAATACATATTGGAAGGCCGCGAGAAATGTTGTGACAAAATGTCGCAATCGCGGAGTTATAGTTGGGCCTACACCACTTGCCAAAGATATTTTGCAGGCGAAAAATATGCACCCCACCTGGCAGTGACGCGGTTCTTGAAAGCAGCGCGTCCTCGGCGCCAAGTTTGCTTTGACCGTAAAGGTTGTCGCGCTCGGCCTGTATTGACGAAGAAACAACGATTGGAATCTGTCGGCCGGTTGCACTCACAAGCTGGGCAAGCTTTGTAGTCAGGTCCCGATTTCCCACGGCAAACTCCGCTGGATCGGCTGGTCTATTTACGCCTGCAAGATGAAAAATAAACTCTGATTCCGCTATCGCATCAGCAAGTTCCCTGTCGGAATTGGATTTTTCAATACAGATCAACTTCAATTCGCCGCGCTGGCGAAGGTGAACGGCAAGATTCTTGCCGACAAATCCATCACTTCCAGTAATCAGAACTTTCATTCTTTAGTCCACGACCTGCGGAGTCTTGCCCGCAACAAGATCGCGTATGAAGTCAAGTTTCATAAGCAATTTTTTCATACCTTCAACATCTAGACGCAATGTGTTGTGCGAGTTGTAATCGTCACTTGAAGAAAGTTTAGACTCGCCCTCTTCGAAAAACTTCCCGTAGTTCAGATCGCGCATGTCTGGACGAATACGGAAATAGTTTCCTAGGTCTTCGGAGCCAACCATTTCTTCTCGACTCATCAGCGTTTCATACACCTTCTCGCCATGTCGGGTGCCAATGACGTTGATCGGGTGATTAGGACACTTTAGAATTTCCGCAACGGCCTTCGCAAGAGTCGCAATGGTCGCGGCAGGGGCTTTTTGGACAAATATCTCGCCATTATTGCCGTGCTCAAATGCATAAAGAACTAAATCCACGGCGTCATCAAGGGTCATCATGAAACGCGTCATTTCGGGATCCGTGAGCGAAATTGGCTGACCCGAAAGAATTTGATTTACAAAGAGTGGAATCACCGAGCCGCGTGAGGCCATGACGTTTCCGTAACGCGTGCCACACACCAGCATGTTTGTTCCAAGTAGTGATCGCGCTTTGGCAATCATCACTTTCTCCATCATGGCTTTAGAGATTCCCATGGCATTGATTGGATAAACAGCCTTGTCTGTGCTTAAAATCACGACCCTTTTAACGCCACAAGCCGCCGCAGCCTCAATCACATTATCAGTTCCAATGACATTAGTTTTAACCGCTTCCATCGGAAAGAATTCACATGACGGCACCTGCTTCAGCGCGGCCGCATTGAATACATAGTCGACACCACGCATAGCATTGGTGACGCTCGCCGAATCTCGCACATCACCGATATAAAATCTCAGGCGACTGCTGTTGTAACGCTTCCGCGCTTCATCTTGCTTCTTTTCATCACGGCTAAAGATGCGAATTTCGCCAATATCGCTATTGAGAAACCGTTTAACGACAGCGTTTCCGAATGAGCCGGTACCACCAGTTACGAGCAGGGATTTCGTACGAAACATAATTTTAATTATAACAGCAAATTTTCAGTGGAGAGAATCAGCCCGACAGGGCAGATTTCATAAATCAGCTTTTTCACTTACGGATCGATGTTGCGCATCTCTATCAACAACGCGATCGATTAGAGTCTTAATTTTTTGGCTTTGCACTAAATAATTTTTGTTTTTATAAACAAAGTCTTGTGCGCGAGTGCCCATTGCCGTCAGGTCGGGCGCAGGAATTTCGAGGACCCGCTGGAGCGTGGACACGAAGTCCTCACTGGTATCCCCGTTGACAGGATAAACAAAGTCAAAGTACTCAGCTGGCATGCCAGCCAACTTGTACAGGATCACGGGCCGTCCCGAAGCCATGTACTCCAAGTTTTTCGAAGGGAAAGAGTAGGCCGTAAAGTCGTGTAAGCCGCGGCGTGGATTTACCAAGATAGTCGCCTTGGATTGAAGCGCAATCACGTCGTCGTTGTGAAGAGAGCCGAAGTAACATATCCGTGGGTCCTGAGAGGCGCGCAACTCGAAGCCATTACTCATTGCGCCTTCGCCACAAATCCAAAGCCGTAAATCTGGATCTTTGAGCTGATCAAAGGCATCAAGGAGACTCTGTACCCCGTAGCGCTCTTCGAGTGCACCGGAGTACATCACAACACTCAGATTAGGGTCCAGTGGAGTTTCTAGCTTTTCCCTTGTTGGGGGAAGACCAACACATCCTTCGACTACCTCCCATTGCAGTCGGGATACGTCAATCTTGTCCTTCATGTTTCGGCTGAACAGAATGAGCCCGGAGTATCTCGACGTTATCCAGCTTGCAAAATTCGAATTTACATTCCGAAGCCATGTGGCAGTCCGATTGTTGCGCGTGTCTTCCATGAAATTTGGCAGGTCTGGAACGATCATGAAACTGTGCATCCCGAAGAGCGCGCAAACGGCGCGTGCGGCCGTGATACAAGGGGTATGCATTGCGTAGACTATTACCCCTTTGCTTTGCTCAGAGCGGTTTTTCCACGCCCATAGTGCTAACAAAGTCGCAACCGAAATGAATGTTGTGAAGTACCTCAATCCGAGCACATTGATGTACGGGGCATAGCGCCCCCTCGCGCCGTTAGCCCGCTTCCAACATGGAAGCCAAAATGCAATAATTTTTCTAAAGTCGGGATAAGGGCTCACGCGCATTGTGCACAGCAGATCGTGCTCGCAACCGTATACATAATCAAGGCCGCGAATGAAGTGCCAGCACATCTTTTGCGACGAGTGTTGAATGATTTTTTTTTCGTTTTTAAAGAGATACTCGAGGTCGCAATTTGCAACGCACGCGCCGAGGATGAGGAGTTTCATTTATTCGATGCCTTGCCAAGAATTCCGTCGTACAGCGATTCGAGTTGGCGCCAAGTCGTTTGCGGTGCAAATGCCGTGTTCGCGCGCAATGTGGCAGCCTGACTCATTGCCGTTCGCATTTCACCGTTGTTGGCGAGGCGAAGCAACGCGCTTCGCAAAGACCCGCTACAGCCCGGTGCGACGAGAATGGCTTCGGCTCCATCACGAACTACTTCTGGATTTCCCCCGACATCGGTTGCCACGATCGCTAATCCTGCGGAACACGCTTCCAATAGAGAATTCGAGAGGTTTTCGTGCAATGTTGGAAACACGAACATTTCACAACTACCGAGGATGTCGCGCACATCGTTTCTCGCGCCAAGGAATATCACACGGCCGGCGTCGCAGTGTGGCGCTAGCAGGCGTTGCAAATTGCAATAGAGTGGTCCATCGCCAATAATAAGGAATCGGAGTTTAGATAGTGGCTCACATTCAAAGACGCCATTGATTGCATCTGCAAGGTGAAGTAGCCCCTTGTCTATGGTAAGGCGACCACTGAAAGCGCACAGAATGTCGCCCCCTCGAACGCCTATGGACTCCCGAAACGCGAGCCGATCAACTTTGGAATCGTGAATCTGGACAGCGTTATGAATTATTCCAGCATACGCGCGATGCTCTTTTCGTTCGGCGGCTTGTGCTTTGCAAACGCAATAAAATCGAGTCGCCATTCGCACGGTAGCAGGTTCTAAAACTTTCGTAAACAACCAACGCTTTAACGGATGTACATTTGTTAACTCGCCGATGCTGCCATGAATGCTTAAGACAATATGCTTACAGCCCGCAAGTCGTCCCGCAAGAACGCCGTGCCAACCCTCATTCTGTAGGCCACGAACGTGCAGCAAATCTGGCCTTTGCATGCGAATCTCTTGCGCCATACGCCAAATGAGTCGGGGGCTGAAACCGCGCGCAGGGCGCGTCTGAAACACTGTTCGAAATTCATACTTTTGACTTAGTGGTGAATCTAAAAGCAGCTTGAGCCCCGTCATTGGGCCACCAACAGAGTTGGGCATTGCACAATGCTGAACGATGATGGGTTTCATTTCCCGATCCGATGTCATTTGTGGACCCCAAAGATCTGAACTCGGTAATGTCGGTAGACGGCAGTTCGGACCCACTTCTAGTGGTGGGATTCATTCAACACGAAGTAATGCTCCTCATATCGCTAGTGGTTCGGAACTGAAACATCAGAGCGCATGTTGCCATGACGACCGTGCGGCTGGCGAGACGTTACATTTTTGCGAGTTTCGATGAGGTGAAGGAAGGCAACCGCGGCCACGGCCCAGACGCCAGTTCTGGAGGTAAGCACCTGATTGTTCGCAGTAATGTAGAAAAGAGCCTCGAATAGTAGCCCAACCGCGACAAGTGCGGCGATGCTGCGATTTCGAACTGCGGCTAGCCATGCCCTAGCGAGTGCCCATCCAATTCCGAACATCAGCAAAACGACGCCAGTAAATGACACGTCAGATGCCCACCATGGAAATGCAGTTGACCAAAACATTCTTCCTGGCCAGCCAGTTGCCTGCTCACTTCGGGCCAGATAGGTGAGATCGTAGTGATCGGGAACGCCCAAATACTGCTGCGCGTAACCATGAGCAGCTGGGGAGATCCCGTAGCCATACGAAAATTCAAAGGGTTGCGTTAGCGCGTGCGCTAAGCCAGCGTAACCCTGAGAGGAATACCGCACTAAGTTGTCAACAACCAAAGCATGTCGGGGGCTCAGCAGTGTCGCCCAAATCGTTCCTTCTACCTCTGCTGTCAACCTTTCGGATATGCCAAACCGTTCCGCGCGCGAGAGTTGATTGACTGACACATACACGAGAAACAGCGCGGCCCCTGCTAGTACATAGTTTCGTGATGGCATGGCGAATCTTCGAGCAACAGCTGGGGACGTAGCAAGCGAACCTACGGTGTACCTTAGAAGAAAGCCGACGCCACAGAGTAAAAGCACATCGGCCATTCCCTTCTGTGTGCCAATGCAAGCAAACGCCAAAATATAAACGCCCATACTAAAGAGAAAAAATACGCGTATATCTCGCCTTATCCCGTTCCACCAATAAGAAATCCCGATTAGTCCGACATAGTAAAGCCAAAAGTTCGCTACCACTAGTTGAATCGGCAGGCTAACTCTATTGGAGTCAATCTGTTCTTGGTAAACGGCGAATTTTGCAGCATATGCGGCGCCTGGGTCGGAAAGAGCCTGAAATATTGCAGATATGCTTAGGCAGTTGTATTCATGCAGTGTCGCTAGGCCATAAGTTAGTAGGTGGATCGACGAGAAAAACATTAACAGGTTACAGTGCAGTTGTTGCTTTCCGAGTGACTTTGCAAACAGGCGGCGCGGATTAAAGCTGATCGATGCCCAATATCCAACGGCCAACGCTATGTAAGCAACAAAGACGAATCCGGTCATTTCCCATGGGTTAGGAATCGTCGCGGAGCTGGTGAGCGACCAAAAGACGATGAAGGTCGACCAAAGGAAAATTTGTATCCCAATGAGTGGAATCCACTCCGCTATCAAAAGTTTTTTTGCGCGGACCGGAATAGGTTGATTCATCGGAATCCTCTTGAATTGGTCGGCGCAGGTGGAAGGTTCTTAAAAAAGTCGCCCAGGGCGCCAACGTAATTTCGGTAGTCAAATGAACTTTTCGCCTCACGTATCGCCGCTGTGCGTAATGATAGGTACTTGTCCTTGGGTACTCGTAACACCCGTCGTAAAGTTGCGACAAGTGCTTCTACTGATTCGTTTGGTACAACCCATCCAGTCTCGCCATCGCGGAGATACAGGCCTATGTCCCCAGTCAAATTCGCAACCATCGGCACGCCAGACGCAAAGCTCTCTGTCAGTTTAGTAGGGAATCCAGCGTTCGCGTAGCGAACATTCGGCCGCAGTAGCACGGAATAATCGGCTTTAGCCAACAGGGACGGAACTACCAAAGGGCTGACGTGCCCATGGAAAATCAAACTAGTTCCGTCCATCGATTCAACAAGCTGCTGATTCACCGAAAGCAAGTGGCACATGTCGCTTCGTTTCGGGCCAATGAGGTGGAGCTTGATGCGCAGGCCTTCACTGACCAACTGATAGACAGCTTGCACAACATTACCCAGCAGGTCTTTTTGTCCGGGAAATCCAGCGTAGACAAGGTTTATACAGCCCGGATCAAAGCTCGACGGCTGCGCAAAGTTCCAAGTTGGGTCATCAAGGTCAACCACCTGTGGGATACGAACAACAGGTAACCCTCGCTCGAGGTAGTACCTTTCAAGGAATGTACTAATCGCGATCACCCCGGACGCCCGTGGGACTATTGCCTTCATACTTATGTGGCAGTCGAGTGCGCGCGGACCAAATCGTCCGTACGGCAAGTGGGAGTAGTCGTACCACTCAACGACATCAATAATTACGTTCCAATTCCGCTGCCGTGCCCCTATGAGAAATGGAAACAAGTACCGGCAGGAGGAACTGTTCAATATGACATCTAGGGGACCGTGGTCTATTGACGAGATCTGTGTGCGCGCACCCCAACCGCGCGCCAGGGTGCGAGTCAAATTTGAAAGCCAGGCGCCTTCGGCAGAATTGGTAGGGATATTGTGATAGGGGAATCCTTCTGCAACACCAGACAGATTTTTTTGATGGTAATCCGAGGCGCGCGGTGCGACTCCTTGAAATGAAACGGATCTACCCACAGAACGAAGTATCTTGCCAAGACCCATCGCCCGTGTGCTATAGGCCTGTCCATGGGGAAACAAGAATTCCCCTGCGATTAACACATCTGCTGTGATGGTAATAACCTAACCTTTCAAATACTTATCCACTGCAATTTCCGAACTCGGGATATATAGTTCTTAATATTTGGTCCTTTGCGTTACCCCTGAGGTGTCCGCACCGGAGTGACTTGGCCTTCAAATTCTCAAGATAATCGTCGGTACTCTTGATTATTCGCCCTGGCACACCAGCGACGACGCAGTTTGCTGGGATTGACTTTGTTAACACCGTCCCTGCACCGATAATGCAACGGTTACCTATGTTTACACCGGGCAGAACCATTGTCCTCATTCCGATGTACACGTCACTTCCGACGGTGATTGGGGCACTCCACTCAAGGTCTGGGACTTCCTTTCGCAGAACAAGGGTCCCTCCATCGTGGGTGATGAACTGGACCCCGGCAGTAATGTGGGAGTTGTCTCCGATGCGAATCATCCAAGGCTCTGAACCAAACATGCCCCTGTCAACACCGTAAAAATGAACGCCATCTCCTACTGATACGCCAAGTGATCTGGCAAATCCAACAGGATTTGCTGCCCCAGCATATCGGTCTCGAAGCGCACGGTAGAAATTTTGAATAGAACTAATCAAATGGAGATGTTCCTATCTAATAGGTATATTTTGGCCACGCATCTTTCCCATCATTCGAGTGTAGGAGACTATCACTGACGGCACCATGATTAAGAGGTAAGCGATTGCTCCGCCCAATGGAACTCCGCTAACGCCTATGAATGTGCCAAGTCCGACCTTTAAGCCCATAGCCACCGGCAGGAAGCATGCCCAAATCTTCACTTGTACCAGAATGTTTCCTGAACTATTCAAAAACATAAAGTACGGCGCAGTGATGGCAGGCAATAAGGTCGCGAACGCGAGTGCTCCTAGCAGATGGGTGTCAATTTGAAAGTTTGGTCCAATCCACCATCGAAAAATTGTTGGGGCGGCTATGAATAAACTAAATGCCATGGTGGAGGAAACCAGCAGGCTGATTATCACAAGCCGCCGGGTGGTCGAGATTATCCATGAGTGTTCGCCGTGCGCAACAGCCTCTGCGTAGGCCGACCAAAGTGGCATGCAGAGCAGCGAAACGAATAATAGGATTATTTTAAACGGTTTTGATGAGATCTCAAGGCTAGAAACTTCCTCAAGTCCCCAAAGTCGAGAGACAATCAGATTGTCACAGTTTAGAGAAGCAGTTGTAAATAGTGATAGGGCAAAGAAGCAGCCTCCAATACCGACCAACACCCTTGCCACGTCTAATTTAAAGCGACCAAGCATCGGTTCGCCCGCAGACGCCTTGCGGCCAAAATACACCATTGTATTCATTAGCATAAACACTAGCGGAGTCACAGTTACTGTTAGAACTAGTACGTAGAGCGGCATGCGAAAATGGACCGCTACCAGAGTGCACGACATCGTAGTTAAACTTGACAATACGTTCCATATTTCGGTGATGTAGCCCCTTTGAAGGCCAAGTTGTACCTTGGCTATCAAGTTGAGGGGGATGCCGACGATAAAGCAGCACAGATAGATTTGACCGACAAAAATGGCTTCATTGACAATCGCAGGGTCGGTCGTATTCATCAGCCATTGCCAAGGAACAAACTGGTTGAGCGACCAAAAAATCACTAACAGAATCATCGCCAATAAGGACACCATAAGGTAAGAAGTCGCGATTATGTTCGCTGTCCCAACACGGTCTCCCCTGCCATTAGCCTTGCCGATTTCGGTCAATACCCCATTGCCTATCCCTAAATCGGCAAAGACTAACATGGATTGCAGGGATGAGATGGTCATCCACAGTCCAAAGCGATCCGATCCGAGATACCCAAGTGTTACAGGAATGGTTACGAGTGGGGCAATCATTACCACCCCGCGAGCCAAGATTGACGCAATGACAGTACGGATGACTCTCTCCATTCGACGTTGCGCGCAACTGTCCGGGTTTGGGATTTTTTTTGGAGAGACTTCGGCCACCTTGAGGTTCGCAACTATACAGATGTGGGTGAAACGGAAGTTAGGGTGGGAGTTTGGTCACGGCTAGTATTCCGAAATCCGTTAGCAGTTCGACAGAGGCCTGATCGGTAGACCCCCTAGCACCGCCGATTATCTGGGCGATCGTGCTCTTCTCAAATCAAGATCTACTAATGCTCAATCCCGCACTGGCCCTCCACCACTCCGCCTACGCCGGTCGCACCATCTGCATCACTGGCGGTGCCGGCTTCATTGGCAGCCATATCGCCGATGCGCTGGTCGAGTGCGGCGCCAACGTTCGCATCCTGGACGACTTCTCCAACGGCCGTGAGTCCAATCTGCAAGGCCCCGCATCCGCCGCCAAGGTCATCCGCGGCAGTATCTGCGATGAGGCCGTGCTCAACGCCGCATTCGCTGGCGCGGAGATCGTCTTCCACCAAGCCGCCATGGGCAGCGTCCCCCGCAGTATTGAAATCCCAGCGCTCTATCACGAGGTCAACGTCACCGGCACCATGCGTGTCTTAGAAGCTGCGCGTCGCCACGGCGTGCGTCGCTTGGTCTACGCCGCTTCCAGCAGTGCGTACGGCAACACGGCCGTCCTTCCCAAAGTGGAATCGATGCGCCCGGATACGCTGTCTCCCTATGCGTACACCAAGCTCGCCAGTGAGTACCTGATGCGTGCGTGGGGCAACTGCTACGGCCTCGAAACCGTCAGCCTCCGCTACTTCAATATCTTCGGCCCCCGGCAGCGCCATGACTCGCCGTACGCCGCAGTGATTCCACTCTTTGCCAAGTGCATTCGCGAACGCGTGCGTCCGCAGGTCTTCGGCGACGGTCTGCAAACCCGTGACTTCACGTTTGTCGCCAACGCTGTCCACGCCAACCTCCTCGCTGGCTCGGTTCCGCACGCCCTTCGCGGCGAGATGGTGAACATCGCCTGCGGCACGCGCTTCAGTTTGCTTGAACTCTTGGCGGCCATGTCGGAAATCATCGGCATCCCCAGCGAGCCAGATTTCTGCCCCGGCCGTACTGGCGATGTGCGTGACAGCGAAGCCGACATCCGCTGCGCTGCCGATCTGCTTGGTTACCGCGTGATCGTGCCGTTTGTTGAAGGCTTGCGGGCAACGCTCAGTAAGTGACGGGACCCGTGGCGGCGTGCCTCAATACTGAACGCTCATCCGTTGCAGCCGCTGCGCCGCAGTTACCGCACCGGCCCAAGTAACCCCATCCACTCCTTCACGCCTGCATCAACCTGGCTCAGCGCCATCCCCCTCGGAATCAGCAGCGCCCACGACCAACCCTCCGCCGTGCCCCGCGTCGCAAAGTCACTCGGCAGCGGAATGACTTCAAACCCCAGCTTCTCATAGTTCATGCGCGCCCGCGGCAGATGCATCGCTGAGGTGCACAGAATGATTCGCTTGACGCCGCGCTCGCGCAGTTCGCGCGCAATGCCTTCGCTTTCGTCACGGGTGTATAGCGCCACTGGACCCGCAATCGCGCGGTCCGCGGGTACGCCACGTGCGATGGCTCGTGCGTGGTTCCACTCCCCCTCCGTCGGCGTTTCTGGCACACCCGTGCCTCCGCCGCCAAATGCGATGATTGGTGCGCGTGCGGCATTGAACGCCTGCATGGCAGTCTCAAATCGGTCACTTGCATGACGCGCGTACAGGCGCGTGGTGCCGTCCGCCCCAACCGTTGCGTACATCGATCCGCCCAGCACCACGATGGCATCCGCCATCGGCAGCTTGGCTGGATCAACCGGAGGATTCTTACATTCCAGCGACTCTGCCACCCATCGCGCCATCAGCGGCGTTGATGCCAAGTACAGCAGCATCACGCTAGCCACCGTGAGCCCGCACGCAAACCGCGCCTCACTGGGCCGCTTGCCACGTCGCCACGCTCGCAACATAAGAAACACGCCGAGCGCTAGGGCCACCATCAACACGCTGGAAGGCATGAAGAACGTAGACCACCAACGGGTAGCGACGAGGTTCATAGTGATTGCCTATTGCGGCGGATGATCGTTGGACTGATGGTCATGATGTACATCGCGGTGCTGGCTCTGTCGCTTCCATCGACATGTCACAATAACATGTCGATTTTTATGGATTTTTCGACATAGTGCTAGCGCGCCGCCATATCCCGCGCCTCCCAGCGATCCACGCCCACCAGATCTCGCGCCCGTTCGCG
>JBILYM010000120.1:0-6693 GCA_044377725.1 Phycisphaerales bacterium | reverse complement strand
GCGGATTCACCGATGCGCCGCGAAGAAGTGCGTGGCATGCTTTCGTTGGGAAGAAGAAGATGCCGCTATCGATGGCTGCGTGACCGTTCGCATCCAGTGCTCCGGAAGAGTGCAGCAGCGCGCGCGATGGTTTCTGCAGCGTGCTGATGACGCGTTTGCGCTTATCAAGAACAAATACACCGTGGCGCGCGGCGCGATCGGGCCCTGCGGGGAAAGCGAGCACGGTGGCGCCAGCGGTCGAGAAAGTGATGTCTTCATCGGCCAGGCGCAGCGCGGCATCGCCGCTGGCCACCAGCACTCCACCGGACGCGGGCAAAGTGAGGCGCGAGAGTTCCGCAAGAATCAGATCGAACAGCGTGGGAACATTGAATGGTCCGAGTCCGCGGTGTGCAGTGTCGGTCGTTGCGGCGGAGTCGGCACGGTCGGTGTGCTTTGGTGTGCGCGCGCCTTTGCTGTTGATACGGCCGGTGCGCCCCAGCGGAACCCAGATCTTGCCAGGCGCGCTCCATGATGGAAGTCGCCGCGAATCACCGCCGGAATGCAAGATGAGGATGCGCGTGGCGCTGGACGTGGCGGGTGCGGCGCGCATCTCGTTCGTGGCGCGCGTGCCGCGCATGCCCAGCAGACCGCGCTTGGCAAGTTCGGCCATACAGAGGAGCGTGCTGCCGCCGCTACCAACACGTTTGCCGGCGGGATCGGCCATCACCAGCGTCGCAAGACCGCGCGGCAGTGTGCCGAGATTCTTTCGGATCTCCAGCATCTGTTCGGCGTAGCGCCGCTGCACATCGTTGGCGACGGTGAGTAGCAGCAGGTCGAATCCGCAAGGAGTGTGTTCTGCGTTCACGCGTGTCGGGCGGGCAACGGCCGGAGCCGCCGCGCGTGGAGCGCGTGCGTTGTGTGCGGAGCGAGTGGTGCGGGCACGTGCCATGCGGGACGCGAGTGTACGGAACGCGCGGTAGCCTCACCCATATGCAGTTCTTTGCGCAGGCCATTGATTTACTTGATGACCCGGATTTGATTCGTGTCTATGAGGAGCACCACCGCGCCGTCTGGCCCAAGGTGGTGGCTGCACTGCGCGCGGCCGGAATTCAGCGGATGCGGATCTTTCGGCATGGCACCCGGCTCTTTATGTATTGCGAGGGTCCTGATGGCTTCGATCCGGCGCGCGACTACCAGCAATACGCCGCAGATCCAGAGTGCCGCAAGTGGGATGAGTTGATGCGTCGGTTCCAACGTCCCGTACCCGGCGCAAGTGCCGATGCGTGGTGGTCGCCGATGGAAGTGGTGTTTGATTTGGAATCCGATGTTGCTGCGGGCGCTGCGGATGCTGCCAATGGAGGCCCACAGTGCTGATGCTCGCCAACCGACTATCCAAGCAACTTCGCCACCTGCGTGGTTGGGCGAAGGCCAGTGGCGTGACCTGCTACCGGCTGTATGAGCGGGACATCCCGGAGTTTCCGGCGATTGTCGATTGGTATGACGGCGAGGCGGTGGCGTGGGTGTATCAGCGCACCCGCGATGACACGCCGGAGAAGGTTCGTGCCTTTGAAGAAATGTGCGAAGGCGAAATACTTGATGGATTGCAACTCTCTGGATCAAAGTTGCACATGAAGTGTCGCGGTCGAATCAAGGATCGCACCGAGCAATATGACCGAGTTGGTGACACTGGAATGGTTCGCACCGTGGAGGAGCAGGGTCTGAAGTTTGAAGTGAACCTGAGTGATTATCTTGATACTGGGTTGTTTTTAGATCACCGCAAGACGCGATCGGTCATTCGCCACTACGCGGCGGGTAAGCGCATTCTCAATCTGTTTGCGTACACCGGAAGTTTCACCGTGTATGCGCGCGCTGGCGGAGCGGCGGGCACCACCACCGTTGATATGTCGAAGACCTATCAAGACTGGACGCGGCGCAATTTGGAACTGAATGGATTTGCTCTGGGACCGGACCACCGGTTAGTCAAGGCTGATTGCTTGCAGTTCTTGCAAGCAGGTCCCGCTGTCGATGAGCGGTATGACTACATCGTGCTTGACCCACCGACATTCTCAAACTCCAAGCGCATGGAAGCGGAAAGCTTTGCGGTTGACCGTGACTGGCCGCACTTGGTGGCCTTGGCTACGCAGTGGTTAGCGCCCGGCGGCTGGTTGTATTTCAGCAGTAACTCTCGGCAATTGAAATTTGATGCGGCGCAATTGCCGCCCGGCTATATCGCGCGCGAAATCAGTGAGCGAACGGTTCCGGATGATTTCCGAAATCGACGCATTCACCGTTGCTGGACCATCACTGCTGCGAAACCGGAATGAGGAACTCTGGGTTGGATGGAAGATTGGCAAACACGCCAAGGAATGTTCCTTTCTTCGCATCGAACTTCAGGATCTGCTTGGTGAGTCGGCTACCAACGTACAAGATGTGGTCGCGCACGGCGATGGAACTGGCGGCGCTGAGCCCGCCATCACCGGGCGCTACCAGCTGACTGATCTTTCCCGATTCCACAACCAGTTTCCACACACAGTTGACCTTGTTGTCGGTGACCAGGAGTTCGCGACCATCGGCGGTAAACATGACCTGAATTGGATGCTCAAGTCCAGTGGCGGCGGTCATTTCGCTGCGGACGTATCGGCCAGTGACGGGGTCATGGACAGCGATCCGCGAGCGCTCGCGGTCACACACGTACAACAAGCCATCAGGTCCGAACGTGAAGCCGCGCACCAAGCCAAGCCCTTCGGGCGACTGTTGATTGTTGGGAACCACGGTGCCCGGCGGCAGCGTTCCGAACTCTTCAAGACCACTGGCCACCGGGAGCGGTTTGCCGGCGTTGCCGCGACCAAGTCCGTGGTAGCGCGTGATGGTGTTCGTATCTTGATTTGAGGCATACAGCGAACCGTCTGGTCCAACAGCAATTTTGTAGGTGTGCACCATCCCGGGGTTTGCTGCGCCGCCAGAAACCCATGTGGCTTTGTAGGGTCGGATACCAGTGCGAGCATCGGGGGTGCCAAAGACAATCACCCGGGTGGCTTCACTCTTGGCGCTCATCACGGCCAAGTCACCGTTTCCAAGAATCTCCATTCCGCGCAATTCGCTGAGTGGTGGTTCCTTGGCAGGGATCGGTCCCAGGATCGGCCCGATGACTTTGCCGCTTCCGTCGATCGCGAATACCTGCGCGAGGGCGCCGGCATCGCCGTGCACGGTGACGTACCAGTGCGGGTCGGTCAGGGCGAGTTCGTGCCCGTGCGCTCGTTCACCGGCAGCCAGGACAACGCCGTCGGCAACGGTGCCGGCGCGTTCAGCAGTGGCTTCGTTTGCAGCCGCAGCGTGCTCCCGGAGGTGTTGGCCCTCCTCAATCAGGGGGAATACATAGGGGATTGCCAGCATGCCAATGAGGGCGATCGTGGAAATAAATACACCGATGGATGCTTCGCGCTTCATGTTGCACTTGCAAGATTACCTCCAAACAGGGACGATGCGTCTGTACATGGAGGTACGCATGACACTCAAGGATCGCATCGCATCGCTTGCTTCACTGCGCCGGGGCGCAATTCCATTCATTACGGCGATTGCTGCGCTCGTGCTGATTGCTGCATGTTCAGCGCGGTCAACGGATGGCTCGCGTGGCCGCAGTGGCACCGATGCACTGGTTGCGAGTGCCAACGACCTCGGATTGGATATTGGCGATCGTCCCCGCGAGACCAGCGCTGCTGCCATGAGCGGCGGCAAGCACGAAGCGGAGAAGGAACTATCGATTCTCGCCGGAGGCTCAGCGTCCACGCACACTTCGTCAAAGTTGCCGGGGCCCGATGATTGGCGCGTCATCACCAATTCGCTCAGCCTGTTTCGTCACGCTCCGTATGTGACGGACTTGGTACTGGGACTGGTGTGCTCCATCGGCGTGGCGCTGACGCTGACGGCTTCGCCGCGGCGTGCGGTTCGCTTTGACCCAGTGGCTGTTGCGGAGACACGCAAGGCAACGGTGATCTGCGCGCTGGTTGGTTGCATCGCTGCGGAGTTGGTGCAATCCAGCGAACAGTTTCTGCTGGGAGCCGAGATCGCCTTGGTGTTGTTTGGTATCGGAGGATTGGTTCGTTTCCGCACCATCTTTGGTGATGCACGACAGACGGGTGTAGCCATCATTGCCACCGTCTTGGGTCTGGCATGCGGAATGAGTGAGTACTCATTGGTAGCGCTTGCATTGACAGTGGTGTTCATTGCCAATTGGTGGATGAACAGCACGGCGTTTGTGCATGTGCGTATTCGAATCCGTAAGAATGGTGACCTTGCGCAGGTGCAGGCTGCGGTCACCACCCTCTTGCAAGAGCAGCATTTCTCGGTACTTCGTGCCACCCCCAACAGCACGGAGCGCACACTGGAGATGTTTGGGCAGACGGGATCGGAATTTGACATCGATGCCTTGGTCAGTTCCATTGAGGGTGCGGTTCCAGGTGCTCGTGTGCGTGTCAAGGCGTCTTGAAACACGTTTGCCACGTGCGTGGCATGTTGCGGTTGCCTCGGACTGCGTAGTATTCATGCGTGCTTCAGCGGATTGAAATCTCGCAGGTTGGTCGCGTCTATGACGACGGTTGTGTTGCATTGGCGGGGGCCTCGTTTGACATTCGCGCTGGTTCGATGACTGTTCTTGTTGGGCCATCGGGTTGTGGAAAGACCACACTGCTCCGGTTGATCGGCGGACTTGATAAGCCCAGTAGTGGTCGCGTGATCTTTCATGGCGCTGCGGGCGCGCTGCAACAGCCACGCACGGCGTTTGCATTTCAAGAGCCGCGTCTACTGCCGTGGCGAACAGTGCTTGACAACGTGGCGCTGCCGCTGGAGTTAGCCGGCGTAGCACCTGCCGAGCGAATCGAACGTGCCACCGCCATGCTGACCCGCGTTGGTCTTGGCAGCGCAACGCGCAAGCTTCCGGGGCAACTTTCCGGCGGCATGCGTATGCGCGCATCCATTGCGCGCGCGCTGGTGACCGCACCGCAACTGTTACTCCTTGACGAGCCGTTCGGAGCGGTTGATGAGATTTCGCGTCATGCACTTGATGACCTCTTGCGATCACTCTGGGCTGAACTGGCGATGACCGTGGTGATGGTGACGCACTCGATTGTGGAAGCGACCTACGTTGCCGAACAAGTTGTGGTGATGGCTCCGGCGCCCGGTCGAATTGTGGCGCAGTTCACGCCGTCATTCGCCCATCACTCCCCGTTGTTGCGTGCTACGCCTGAATTTGCTGCAGTGAACGCTGAAGTGCTGCGCTCCTTGGGCGAAGCCATGGTGGGGGAGCAGCGATGAGTAGAAGCGATTCCAAGCGCGCGGTGCCGCCAGTGTCGTCCGTGGTGATGCGTGCTGCGCAGGCAGTGATTCCATCGTTGACGGTGGTCGTGGTGTTGCTGGCGGCGTGGCAGGGCGCCGTGTCACTCTTTGCGCCGAGCGAATTTCTGGTGCCCGCGCCACTGGCAGTTGTTCATGCCATGATTCAATCACGTCACGCGCTCCTGGCAGCGGCGTGGATGACTGGTAGTAGTGCGGTGCTTGGATTTCTGATGGCTGCAGTCATCGGCGTGACGCTGGGCAGCATGCTGGCCGCGAGCAAATTTCTGATGCGCGGGCTGTACCCCATTGCCACGCTCTTACAGATGGTGCCACTGGTGGCGATCGCGCCTCTGTTGGTGGTGTGGTGCGGGTACGGCGCGCGAACCAGTATTGCCAGTGCAGTGATCGTTTCAGTTTTTCCGGTGCTTGCGGCCACGCTTGATGGAATGCGTTCCACGGATCTTGGGTTAGTGGAACTCTTTGAAGTGAATCGTGCGTCGCGTTTGCAGCGGTGGTGGAAGTTGGAGTTGCCGTGGGCGATTCCGTCCATCGTCACCGGGCTGCGCATCGCCGCGGGGCTCTCGGTCATCGGCGCGATTGTTGGAGAATTTGTCGGTGCGTTCGCTGGGGATCAGTCGCCGGTGGGAATTCTGATTGTCAGTGCTATCCGCGAAAATCGCACCGATCTGGTGTTCGCCGCAGTGAGTGTGGCCGCCCTGGTGGGGTTCGCGCTCTTTGGGGTGGTCAGTCTGGTGGGTTGGATTTTGCTGCGTCGGTGGCATGCCTCGGCGGGGTGACCGCGCTAGGCTTCCCGCATGAACATTGACCGCCGCAAACTACTGATCGGTTTCATTCTTGTTGACGCAGTGGTGGTGTCCCTCATCCTGCTGTACGTGCTGAATCGCCCGAACGCAGGTGTTGCGAACACCGCCAGTGGCGAGCGTGTTCGTATTCAATTGAATTGGGTTCCGGAGCCGGAATTTGGCGGTTTCTACGCTGCGTTGCAAGACGGGCTGTATGCGCAGGCAGGCATTGACGTGGAGATCATCAAAGGTGCCGCAGGAACGCCCGCGCCGCAGATGGCTTCAAGTGGGCAGGTGGAGTTCGCCATTGCGTCGGCAGATCAGATGCTCACACTCAATGAGAAGGGCGGCGATCTCACGGCCGTGTTCTCAGTGTTCGAGACCAGCCCGATGGGCATCATGGTGAAAGCCGATGCGCCGTGGACTTCATTGGAAGAGTTGTGGAAGTCAGAAGCAACCGTAGCGGTGGAAGCAGGGCTTCCGTATCTCAAGTACCTGAGCAAGAAGATTCCGGATAGCAAGGTGCGCATCGTTCCCACCGGCGCAGGGCTTGCAGGATTTGAACGTGGTGCGGTGCAGG
>JBILYM010000119.1:0-6727 GCA_044377725.1 Phycisphaerales bacterium | reverse complement strand
CATCACTGCATAGACAACACTTGCCGCACCTTCGCCGACTTTGTCGACCACTTTGTAGCCGAATAGTTCTGCGGGAATGGCGGATGACATAGACATGAACATAGATTCTCGCAGTCAAACACACCCCGTGTCCCAATCCTCCAGAAAGGAGGGCGCACCAACCGAGGGGGCGCGGTGGGCACCGATGCCGTCAAGACGTGACCCCCCGAAGGGGGCATGGCGGCGCGAAGAGGGTAGCAAAACGACTAATAGGCTGCACTATTTCGATATTGTCCAATAGATTGGCGGGAAATTGAACTTCGGGACAACCTCGGAGGAAATCACAGGCGAGAAGTGGCTCGAATGAACTACGGGAGCAGTTGCGCGCGAAAGGTTCCCGGCTGTAACTGACCAAACTCGCCCAATCCGTTCACCACTGGGGTCAGTTCCCGATCAAAGAACACCGCATGTGCACCAATTCCTAACTCCGCTTGCAGGGCCCGCACCAGGTTCAGCAGTTGGCGGGTCTGCTGATCAGTGAATGCACGGCGTTCACCATTACCCACCAAACAGATCGCCACGGATTTCCGATTCAGATCGTTCGCGGAAAGTGGCGCTTCATGCGCCCGGAGCGGCCAAGGCGCGCACATGGTCTTAGTGGCATGAGCGCCCGACAACTGTCGCTCCCACCGAAATCCCACCGCCACCTGTCCATCTTCCATCCCCTGGCCATTGCCGATCACAAAGTGATAGCCAAGTCCAGAAAGCCCTGCGTCCAAGTGCCGCCGTTCCAGTGCCGCCACGTCACCAGCCGGCGATCCGCTGTCATAGATGGCAATCGCCTGCCACTGACCGCGCGCCATCGGCGTAACGCGCGGGGCGATCCGCGGGGTGGCACTGATCGCCACCGGCACGATTGACGCCACGGCGGGCTCGCGTCTGTCCCGGGACGTGTGCAGGTTGTTGACCCCACGCGCTGGCGCGGCGATCCACAAAATTCCAATGCTGGCGGCGCACGCTACGGCGAACGCAGTCCAGACAACAAACGACCGCGGCAGCGGCGAAGCCGTGCTTGAAGCCACATGAAGATTTCCGAGGTGCTCAACGTCCGTGTTCACTATGAATGGCGCGTTCCATCGCGCGTCTCCCGTCAATTCATCGGCCGAGCCGGTCGCCTTGGTTCAAGATTCGGTGGTCTTTGGCGTCAATCGGGCCCGCAGTGCTGGCTGGGGGGTGCCAAACACATCCGGCTCATCCTTTGGGGCCGCCCCGGTCCGCATCGCGTCAAATTTCTCAAATTGGGTGCGCGGTGCGCTCTCTGGAAACAGCGGCTTGGTGCAGCCAGCACCAATCAACAAGACGCCAGCCACGCCGGCGGACATCAATGCCACCTTCATGTGTGGCACGTGACGCATGTCTCGATTGCTCGCAGAACTCATGGGAAAGATGGTACCCATCACTCCCGCGGCGCCGCCACCGCGCCGGATGTTCGGAAGGTCTGCCGAGTCCAACCATCGGTGCATGAAACCGCCACGGTCCAAGCCACCTTGGGCGGCGCCGAGGCAGGAACCAGCACCGGAATTTCCAATGAATAGTGCGTCCCCATGAATGCCGCGCGCCACGCCGCACGCAATTCACCAGGCGCAATGGCACGATGGCCAAGCTCAAAGACCTTTCCAGCCGGGTCGACAATCGCCACTGTCACCTCGCATCGCCCCGCCACTTGCAGCACGCGACCGAGTCCATCACGAGGTTCAACCGCCACCCGCACCAAGGCATGGCGCGAAGGCTCGCAGCCGCCCGATGTCACAGCCGCGGCCGGCGATGTCACGGCCGCGGCCGGCGATGTCACAGCCGCGGCCGGCACCGGCGCCCATTCCGCGGAACCTCCCGCAAATGCCAACGCCACCATGCGCGGGGTCGCCTCGGCAACCTCACGGTCAGTCGCGCCGACCGTGTTCGCTTGGGCAAGTTGCTCCTGCGCTGCCGCCAACTGTGCCTGCAATTCGGCGGTGCTTCCCTCCAATTCCTTGACACGGCGCTGCAATTCCACTGCCTGCACGCGCGCGTCCGTCAACCCATCGGGTGGCACCAGCGTCGCACTGCATCCAGGTAACGCGATACCGCACCACGTCACCGCGGCAGCGAGCAACGTCAGTGACGCGCGGCGCGGAGTCATGCTGCCCCCCGTCGACGTCCACGCCGAATCACCGGCTTACTTTCGGCCTCTGCAATATCCGCCATATCGCGCTGGGAAACATCATGGACAAGATGCTCCAAGGCCGAGCGAAAATCCACATTCACCATGGACACACGATCGCCAACGCTGAGGAGTCGCGGCGCAAAGTTCAAGATGCCACGCACGCCTGCTTCTATCAAATCATCGGCCACCTCTTGCGCACATTCCGGTGGCACGGCGATGATTCCAATTCCAATGTCTTCGCGCGCCACGGTGGCAGCCAAGTCACTCATCGGCCGGACGCGCAGTTGTGCCACGGTGCGGCCAACCACCGCCGCTGACGCATCAAACACCGCCACAATCTCAAATCCTTGCTGATGGAAACTGCGATACGCGGCCAGCGCCCGCCCAATGTTGCCAGCGCCCACCAATGCGGCACGCCATTGTTTGTGCACGCCGATCACCTCGCGAATTGCTTCCGCCAGTGCCCCGACGCGGTAGCCGATCCCCGGCACCCCGGAATGGCCAATGATTCCCAGATCCTTACGAACCTGAGCGTCCGCCGCACCCACCGATTCGCCAAGCTGCCGGCTACTCACCGTCAATTGTTCCATAGCTTCTATTCGCTCCAACTCGCGCAGGTACAGGCTGAGGCGCTGTGCCGTCGGTCGCGGAACTCGTGCATGAACAGGCATGGGGTGAAGTGTAACTCCCGGGTCGGGGCACCCTAGACTGTCTGCATGCATATCCGCGATGTCCTTGCCCGGGACGGAATGACCGCCAGTTTCGAATTCTTCCCGCCACGCACCGATGCGGCGTGGAACGAGTTCGTTGCTTCGCTTCCAGAATTCGAGGCGTTACAGCCATCATTTGTTTCGGTGACCTACGGAGCCGGCGGCAGTACGCGGGATCGGACCGATGCATTGGTGACGCGGCTTGCCACCGATACCACGCTTGCGCCGGTACCGCACCTCACCTGTGTTGGCCACAGCACCGCTGAAATCAACCAGATCTTGCAAACGTATGCCTCGCGTGGCGTTTCCAACATTCTGGCGCTCCGCGGCGATGCGCCGCGTTCACAGACTGCTGAGTCCGCTGACTTCCGTCATGCCATTGACCTGGTTCGCGCCGTGAAATCTTTCAATGAAGCGCGCCGTCATCCTGATCAACGCGGTTTCGGAATCGGCGTGGCTGGATTTCCCGAAGGCCATCCTGAAACGCCAAACACACTGGTGCAGATGGATCATCTCAAGGCAAAGGTGGACGCCGGTGCCGACTTCATCATCACGCAGCTGTTCTTTGACAACAACGCATTCTTCGACTGGAAAGCACGGTGTTCGCTGGCTGGCATCACTGTGCCAGTAATCGCTGGCGTCATGCCAGTCACCACGCTGGCAAGCCTAAAGCGCATGGCAGAACTTGCCGGTGGTACGCGCTTTCCGGCACCACTGTTACGCGCCATCAAGCGTTGCGAAGATGATGCAGAATCCGTTGCAAACGTGGGCATTCACTGGGCCACGGAGCAAGCGCGCGACCTCATCGATCGCGGAGTAGACGGAATCCACTTCTACACGCTCAACCGCAGCGATGCCACGCGCCGAATTTATCGAACGCTTGGGCTTGCTGGCAGAGTTGGATCGGCGGCCACTGGCAACCAAATCCGCTGAAGTATTCCCAGCATCGCGTCATCGGGGCGCGTCTGCCGCATGGCGTCAAGGCCCTCACGAATGACTTCGCTTCGATCGGTTTGAAAGCCGATGTAAGAAATCACCAAACCGAAATCAAAGCGATCGCTTTGCAGTTCTGCGGAAGCCTTGGGTGAATTGGCGGCTGATAGGCGTTCACGCGCTGCAGAGAGGGCAGCCTCAATACGGTCCACTGGCGGCAGAATCTCGGTGCCCAAATGTGTGTCGATCATCTCCGGGTGCATCGCAAAGAGTTTGCGAAGCGTCAGCGCCGCGCTGACCGAAAGCCCTGCACCCATTTGCGCGTTGGCAACGCCAGCCATCGCACCGGCATTGTTGGGGAGCACCGCGAGCACCGAAGCAAATCGCTCTTCAGCACGGAAGAACTCGCCCCGCGTCATCGATGTGGCGCCAAGTTCCATCATGTCCTTGATGGCACTTGAATCTTCCGGAACCAATGACTGCAACTTGCGCCCGTGCCTCAGAATGAATGCAAGATCATCCACGCTCGGCTGCCGATCGCGTTCCTCTTTGGTCATTCCACCACGATCGCGTCCGTTGGCATCGCGCACCACGGAATCAGGTGTTTCGGTCGCGTTCCCGTCAAGATTCTTGCTGTCACGCGTGCGACCCGAGCCAGTTCCATCGTCGCGCTTGGTGGAGTCGCCGTTGTTGCCCTGGTCCGTGCCATTGCCTTGGTCCGCGCCGTTCGTCCGATCCGCGCTGTTACCCTTGCCGGCGCCCTTACCCCCGTCCGCGCCTTGCCCCATCCCATCTTGCTTGGTGGCATCAGATTCCTTGCCATCTGTCCCTAATTGCCGTGCAAGTGATGGATCGATCGGGGCATTCTCTGCACGTGGTCCCGCCACGCCGCGCGCGCGATTTTCAGAACCGCTGCGCATCAATTGATCGCGTAGCCAGTCCATATCACCAGTCAGTTCCTTCTCAATCTGCTTCGCTCGTGCTGCGCGATCTGCTTCCGATGCCGGAACCGGAATGCGGTCGCCCGCGCGCGCACGGAGTGATTCATAAATTGATGAATACTCAGGTGCAAGGGTTGGCCGAAGGCGCGCTGTATCAGCGAGCGAATCACCCGGAAGAAGCGACGTCTGTGAAAGCGGATCGCCGACCATTTCGCGCTTAGTGCGTCCTTGCAGAATGTCTTGCTTGAGTCGTTGCCGGTCATAGGTACTGAGCCCCATGTTGCCAAGCAAATCGTCAACACCCTGCTCGCGGCGCGCCTCACGGCCGGATGCAGCGGAAATGGCCTGCGTTACCCGCCAATTCAATCGATCACTGGTGTCGCGCGCGTTTGCCGGGTCAATGATGTCTGCCATGCGCTTCATCTTCTTACCGCTGTCCGCGGTGAATCGATCAAAGGCGATGCGCGCATCAAGCGGCTGCTGATTGGTCAAGATGTCGCGCGCTGAAGCGTTGGCATACGTGCGCGTGTACATGATGGCTCCGAACGCCTGGCTTGCTTGCAGCGGGTTGTAGGTCGCCTGCGCCATATACGGACTGGAGTACACGCTGTACGCGCGCCAAGAGCGGTTGTCATCGGATCCAGTTTGACCCGTGAACTCTGACTGCTCGCGGTAGCCGACACTGCCACGGAAACCGCGTCCACCAGCAACGTCACCAGTAACAATCAGGTTGCGCGAGAAGTAATCTTCCTTGGCACGAGCGCCATTTTCGCCCATGCCACCAACGCGCGAATTCGCATCAAGCACTCCTTGATTTGAAGTCATCCGCGGATCGGAATGGCGCGTGTCACGCGAAAGTGCATCGCCACCTCCCAGCGCGTTCTGCGCATCGGCTGCGCGCGCGCTGGCAAGGAGGAGGATCGCCACAACCGAGGCTCGGAGCGTGATCTGCTGCATCGCTCAAGCGTAGCATTCATTGAGAGCGCAACCAATGCACCAGATGCAAGAAACTCCGGATGACCGGGAATCACCCACGCCACAGCACCGGACGAAGGTGAGCCCGGTTGCAATTGGTCTGACGCTCGCCATGGTGATCTTTGCGGTGGTCATCGGGCTCACCGGCCCGCGTCTCAGAGAACGCCAAGGCACCACCCAGCAGGACCTGCCGATCGGGGACCTTGCCACCATCGCCGCCATGCATGAACTGCGCGCCGCCACGGACATCGCCGACGGTCGCGACCGCGAAGCCGCACTGGCAAAGTTGCCAGAACTGATGCGCGAGGCACTCGGGGCACGGGCCACATCCGCCCCGGACCTCTCCGCCGTTGGTTGGAGCGCCGATGACGCCCGCAATGTTGAACTCGCCCCAGGCGTCTTGGGCACTATGGTGCTGTACAAGAACCACGAAACGAACGCCATCCTTTCGGTCATCATGATCCCCGACGACGGTCGCCCCGTGCGATTCGATGGCTTCGGCCGCGCCATACCGATCGCGCCTGGTGACGAGTGGCTGCAACTCCTTGCCGCTGACGAAAGCGGCCATGCGCGCACGGCGTATGCGCTCTCGGACGGCCGTGTGTTGTGGCTGGTCATTGGAAACGGGCAGGCAGCCATCGCCCGGGTTGCCAAACTCCTCAAGTAGCCACCGAGCGCGCGGGTGCCCCGCACGGAGGCGCACTCGTGAGCGCCGCAGCCACCCCGCTGCCGCGGACTACCATCCGCGCCTCTTATGCCCGCTTACATCACCACTCCCATCTACTACGTCAATGACCGGCCGCACATCGGCCACGCCTATACCACCACGGTCTGTGATGTCTGGGCACGTGCCATGCGCCTGCGTGGTGAAGAAGTCTTCTTCCTCACTGGCACCGATGAACACGGCGTAAAAGTAGAAAAGAGCGCGGCCGCCAAGGGCGTCACCCCGCAAGCGCTCGCCGATGAAAATGCCGCCGAGTTTCAAC
>JBILYM010000118.1:0-6768 GCA_044377725.1 Phycisphaerales bacterium | reverse complement strand
TCGGTGCGGCGCCGGACTTTGGTTGATCGGGCTTGGTCGCGGTTGGCGATGGCTGCGGTTCGGTGGGCGGATGGGTCATCTTGCCGCCTGCCGTTTCAAGCGTCAATTGACCATCGGTGCCTTTCACGCACCGCGCGCTGATGGTGTCGACGGCGGGCGTGTCCGGAGCGAGGGTCAACACGTCGCCTTCCGAGTTCCAAATTCCAGAATGCTCGGTGATGCCAGTGGCTGGCCCCGTGCGTCGCCATTCATAGCGGCCATTTTCAAACACCAAGAGTTCTTCAGTGGCGGCTACCCATGCGCCGAGCATGTCATCGGCCGGAATATGCGGTGGGGAAGCAAACAAACGGAAGTCCGTCATACCTTCGCGATGCAGCTCGGTGACGCCATCGTCTTTCTGCAGTGTGACACGGTGCCGAGTACCCGTCTTGACGCGGTAAGGCTCCAGATCAAAGAACACGTAGTTGGTACGGCGCCATGCGCCCACTTCAACCGGACGCTTGAAGCGATCCTGCGAGACCCAGACCCGGTACGCGCCGTTGGCATCCAGGCGCATCAGTTCCACGCCGTTGCTCCACCAGCCATCAATGCGCTCTGGCTTGGCGGGGTCGAAATCCAAGGGCGTGTCAGAGACATGCTTGGCATTTTGGGCGAGCGCCGCGGATGGGGCGCACACTGCCAGCGCGAGCATCGCCGTGGCCATGCTTGGAAGCAGGGCTGCGTGCATGGAGAGATTGCGAACGGAGAAGGCGAGGCGGGGCTTCGTCTGCATGGCACAAGGTTATACGGAGGAAATCCGGGGACGGATCGACCGATTTCGTTCAGAATTGCCGTTAGCTACGGATCACAGGCAGGATCACCTTGCGCTCAATGTCCGAAGTGGGCTGTACGACCAAGTCGTAGCCATCACTCCCAACAACGGTGCAGCGAACCAGTTCGCCGGGCGCCAGTTTCTCGCGGGAGAGCACGTAGGTCAGCGCGTCGATCTGCGGCGCCTGGTGGTAGCAGCGGCCCACATGCAGGACGCCGCCTTCACTCACGCCCGGCGTAGCGCGGCCAGCGGTGGCCCCAGCAGCGGGACCGTCAACAAGCACATCGAATTGCACGCGCTGTTCAGCTTGGTAAGCCGCGTTCTCAAACGCAACTTCCTGTTGAGCAAGCATGAGTTCGCGTTCGCGTTCGGCCTTGACTTCGTCAGGAACATGAAGGGCAGGGTCGGCGTCCATGGTTCCAGCGGGCGTGCCGTCTTCCGGTGAGTACTTAAAGACGCCCATGGCATCGAACCCGAACTCTTGCACAAACTCCAGCAGCTCTTCATGGTCCGCCTGCGTCTCGCCAGGGAATCCAGTGATGAAGGTGGTGCGGATGGCGATGCCCGGCATGCGTTCGCGCAACTTCTCCAAGAGCTCCGCCTGCTGACGCTTGGATGTGTGACGACGCATCGAAGTGAGCATCGAATCACTCATATGTTGCAGCGGCATGTCGATGTACTTGACCACATTATCAAGTGATGCCATGGCATCGATCATCTCGTCCGTGAAGTTTGATGGATACGCGTACATCAAGCGTGCCCAGCCGGCGCCGTGTTCGCGCACTGCGCCGTCCACTGCGCGCAACATGCCAACTAGGCCTTCGGTATAGCCAATATCGTTGCCGAAACTGGTGGTGTCTTGACCGATCAGGTTCAGTTCAAACGCGCCATCAGCAAGCAGCGCGCGCGCTTCAGAGACGATGGTTTCCACCGGCTTGGAACGCATCTTGCCACGAATGGATGGAATGGTGCAGAACGCGCAGCGCTGGTTGCAGCCTTCGCTGACGCGCAGGTATGCCCAGTGGCGCGGGGTCAGTCGGAAGCGGTTCGAGTCGTCCTCAAAGTAGCCGATGCCTTTGCCGTCTTTACCGTTCACGGTGAGTCCGGTGGTGGCGATGCCGCGTTCGGCGGCTGCTTGCAGCGCGTTGCCTGCAATCCAGTAGCGAGGTGCGTCGGTGCCAGCGGTGCCGGGACCAGCGTTGGCTTCGCGCACGGCGCGGCCGCTCACTGCGTCCATGATGTGGTCACGATCAAAGACACCAATCATGGCGTCGATCCCAGGTGCCCACTCCAGCATCTTGGCGCGGTGGCGCTGCACCAGGCAACCAGCCACTACCACGCGCTTTACCGTGCCAGCGCGTTTGCGTTCGAGTGCTTCTTGAATGACTTCAAGACTTTCGTCCTTGGACGCTTCCAGAAATCCGCAGGTGTTGATGACGATGGCGTCGGCGGAATCGTGGTCGGAGACGAGCTTGATGCCACCCGCAGCCAAGACGCCGAGCATCTTCTCGCTGTCAACAAGGTTCTTCGGGCAGCCGAGGCTGACGAATGCGACGGATCGAATGGAGTCATCGGAAGCGGTCATCGAAGGGTCGATTCTAGGCAGTTCCGCTCAGGACGCGAAGTGTGCCAACATGGTGCGCCATTCCCCGTAGCGGTATGGGACGTCATGCGCGTCGTGGATGGCGCGGAGGCGGGCGAGGGTGCGCTCAGAGAGGTCTTCCTGCCAGCCAGCGGCGCGGGGGTCACAGAAGTAGATCCGGCACCCGAGCGGGCGCACCGCGTGCACGCCGCAGCGTCCGTTGTCTAAGAATGGGCAGTCGCCACGCACGGCGGCGGCGCGGACCGCGGCGGCGTCCGGCACCATGCCTGAGCCGCGCAGGCACCAAGCGGCTTCGATGCCGGTGACATACAGGCGGTGCCCGTACTCCTCAAAGCGGCAGCAGCGACCGCTGGCGTTGCAGACCGGGCGCAACGTTTCCGTCTCGGTAGCAACAACGCCGTAGATGGCGCGCAGTTCCGCGTCGATGGCTGGGTTCCATGCGGCCTCGCTCCACCGTGCGGCGAGTTCGGCAGCATCGGGAGGGAGCGCAGCGAAAGGATCAGCTGCGCCGGAAGTCACCGCGGCCAGCTCCCGCCTTCGGCCTTGTCACGCTCAAGCGCAACACGAATCTGCAGGTAGTCATGCACGGGGCCCTTGTCCATGCCGGGGCACGGGACGTGTTTCTTGGTGTCTTCCCACGCTTTGCGGCTGCGCAGGTTGCCATCCCAGAATGGCCAGGTGCGGCATTGCTCGGGGCGTGCTTCGTACAGACCGCACACGGCTTTGCCGGGGATCGAATTGCGATCGAGGAAGATGCAATCGTTGCCGAACTCGGTGGTCTTCTCGCGGAGTGAGCGTTGCTTTCCGACCTTGCGCGCGTAGCGCTCCAGGAATTCAGCAAGCGGGAGATTGAGTTTCTCCGCCATCGCGCGGCCTTCATCGGGCGTGAATAGCACAACGCCTTCTGGACCAGTGCAGCAGTTGCCGCACATGGTGCATTCAAACTGGAGTCCGTCGCGATACCAAGGTTCACCCTTGCCGGGCGGAGATGCGGTCATGACTTAATAGTACGGCGGCGCCTCGTGATGTGTGAAAAAGGGGCGTCATTTTGGCTTTTGCGTCCACCGATCTCGGATGTCCTTGGAGGCCTGTTGCCGGATGCCGTTGGATTCCATCACCCGTTCGGTGGATTCTAGAAACTCTGCGCGTCGGAACACGAGCCGTTCGACGCCCGTTTCGTTGAACTCCAGAATGAGCCATTCGCCCTCGCTGTCACGCATCAGATCCACAAATTCCCCGAAGTTGGACACGGGCTTGCCATTGACCGTCTTGACCGTTTGGCCTGATTTCACACTGTAGCCACGCGCGATCGGGCTCGACATCTGTGGGCACAACACGCCGACGACTTCACGACCCTTCGACGGGCGCGTGTCAATGAGATACTGCAGGACAGGACCGCCGCGGAAGTACATCATCTGCTGTCCATCGAAATCGTCGGAACGGAGCAGGTCCTGATGTAGGGGTCCGAATGCCAGTGGTCCGCAGACCAGGTACGGGTAGTCCCCATTCGGTCGAGAGCGGATCACGCCGTCTCGTTCGCCGATTGCCGGAACGTCGACGGTCATCGTCTGGCCTGCTCGAATCACTTCGACGGGAATCGTCAGTCCATCCTTGGAACGATCGAATCGTCCGAACGCGCAGGCCATGTCTACCTTCCTGCCGCCTTCGATGGTGACCTGTCCCTTATTGTCAATCGCCATGCCATTCGCCTTGGTAATGATGTCCCAGGCCTGCAACGGACCATCTTTGTTTTCTATAACTACCACGCCGCTTGTACCTGCGGCGATGCCGAGTTTCTGGCGCAGGGCAGGATTCTCGAGCGTCTGTGTTTGGGCGTGCAGCACGCAGTTGCCGTCAATCCGACCGGACTTCACTTCCGTCAGCATGCGGCCGATCTCCTCGGTCGCGATCAGATACGAGATGTTGTCTGTGTTCATCTTGTCCATGCCGCTGAAGACCAAGCCAGCGAGCTTTCCGTCGACGAATGCCGGACCACCGCTGTTGCCGAAATTAACGGCGGCATCGATCTGCACCCGCATGCCCTCCTCGTTGTGAAGACCGACATCCGACCATTCGCTTCGCGAGACCACGCCACTGGTCGTCGACATGGATTCGCCGCCCATGGGAAATCCCATCACGGTCACGCGGCAGCCGTCCTTTGGCAGTCCGGACAGCATCTCTACGGCGGGGTGCGCCGCATTGAAGTCCGCGTCGTCGACCGCGATCACCGCGAGATCACGACCGAGGTCAACGGCCAGGACTTTTCCCAGGACCGGCAGCGGCGTTTTGTCCGTCTCGAGGAGCACTTCCGATGCCTCGTGCACGACATGCGCATTCGTGAGCACTCGTCCTGGCGCGATCACCACTCCCGAGCCACCGATGTCCTGCACGGGCTCGAGCTTCCAAGGGCGTGTCGCGCTCCGCGGCTCAAGCTTGCACTTGAACTTGATCACCGACCCCCGAAGGCGTTCGGCCTCCGGATCAACGGTTGCATCATTCGGCGCGACCGGAGGTGGCGCCTGCGTGCCCGCCTGCCGAGCCGCCGCTGGGAGATTGAGCGCAAGAATTGAGATGAGGATCAGCCGGGAGCCCGCGGAATTCAGGATTTTCATGTGAATAGAGTAGCAAACAACAACGCCCCCGGCGCAGGGCCGAGGGCGTTGGAAGTTTCATGCATTTGAGTCAGGCTTTAGTCGCCTGGCTCTTCGTCAGCCACGAGTTCGCTTGCGCCTTCAACGGCGGTTCGCAGTGACTCGTTCAGATCAGCAAGGGTCTCTTGGCTGATGGTGGTGGCGTACGCCGGGCTCTCTGCTCCGAGTTCCTCGGCCTCATCACGCGCCTCGGCCAAGAAGGCCTCGTCGCTGGTCTCGTCGCCTTCTGGAACAGCCACAAGCTTGGCAACGCGAATGCGCTGGTAGGAGTGGAAGCCCGTTCCGGCTGGAATGAGGTGACCCAGGATGACGTTCTCCTTGAGGCCGCGGAGCTCGTCCGTGGCGCCGGCAAGGGCGGCCTCGGTGAGAACCTTGGTGGTCTCCTGGAAACTTGCGCCCGACAGGAAGCTCTCGCTCTGCAGCGAAGCCTTGGTGATGCCGAGGAGCAACGTCTTGTACGTGGCTGGCTTTGGCTTCTTGGTCTTCGCTTCCTTGCCGCCCTTGTCCTTGGCGAGCGCGTTGGCTTCCTTGATGTCTTCCTTGGAGAACAAACTTCCAATGAGGAGCGAGGTGTCGCCCGAGTCCTCGATGCGCAACATGCCGCTGAGGTTCTCGTTGCGCTGCTTGAGGTCGAAGCGTTCAACAACTTGGTTCGGCAGGAAGTCGCTGTCACCAGGGGTGGTGACGCGCACCTTGCTCAACATCTGTCGCAGGATGGTTTCGATGTGCTTGTCGGAGATCACCACGCCCTGCGCGCGATACACATTCTGCACCTCGTCCAGCATGTAGCTGTACAGGGCTTCTTCGCCCTTGATGCGCAGGATGTCAGCAGGAACCTGTGGACCTTCGGTGAGCGGATCGCCCGACACCACGCTGTCGCCCGTGTGGACGCGCAGGTGCTTGCCCTGCGGAACGTGATGATCGAACTCTTCGCCCGAGTCAGAGACGACGCGGATGGTCATCTTGCCCTTGCGCTTGTCGCTCAGAAGTTCCACGCGTCCGCCGATTTCGGCAAGCACAGCAGGGTCCTTCGGATTACGAGCTTCGAAGAGTTCAGTGACGCGGGGCAGACCACCGACGATGTCAGCGCTGCGTCCAGCTTCCTTCGGCTGGCTAGCAACCAACTGACCGGCGGTGACCATGGCACCTTCTTCGACTTCGATACGAGCCTTGGCAGGCAAGTGATGGAAGTCCAGGATCGCGCCTGAGCCATCCAAGATGGTGATCTGCGGATGCTTCTCACCCTTGTGCTCAGTGATGATGCGCTCGGTGTTTGCACCGCGGATCTCCACCTTGACGGTTTCGCCGACGATGACGTCTTCGAACTTAATCTTGCCGGGCTTCTCAGCCAAGATCGGAGTCTTGGTTGCATCCCACTTGACCAGCGAGTGACCCTTCTTGATCGGGTCGCCGCTGCGCACCAAGATGGTTCCGCCGTACGGCACTGGGTGGTGCTCAAGTTCGCGGCCCTTCGCATCGTTGATGCGGATGATGCCGTTCTTCTTGAGGGCTACGAACGCCTTGGTTCCGTCCTCGAGGGTGGTTTCAACTTCGTTGCACTCAACCACCTCAACGATGCCCGCGGTCTTCGCCTTGTGCACGGTGTCGGCGACGGTGCTGACTGCGATACCACCGGTATGGAAGGTACGCATGGTGAGCTGCGTACCTGGTTCACCGATGGACTGCGCCGCGATGATGCCGAC
>JBILYM010000010.1:0-20472 GCA_044377725.1 Phycisphaerales bacterium | reverse complement strand
AATCATTCAAGATCATTGCATGCTTCCCAGCGACATGATGCCGCGCAGCCATCAGACGCTTGGTGATCTCCATATCGAAATGATTGACGCGCCACGTGCCGCTTCTGAATATCGGCGCTCACTCACCATGCGTACCGGTGTTGCCGCCAGCAGATTTCAGGTGGACGGTATTTACATCGTCCGCGAAGTGATCGCCAGTGCCCCTGACGAGTTGCTACTCATTGACACGCGTGTTGAAGGCGAAGGAAATCTCCCCGCCATGCGCATTCAATTACACCGTGACAACTTTGAGACCGATGTGCCGGTGCACACCGCCATTCCAACCCGGCAGGGAGCGCGACTCTCATTCACTGGGCACACCGGCCAAGGTGGCGTGGGTTACGCATCCACTGCCGACATTCAGTCCGACGGCGGAACCATCACCATCGAGGGTGGTGATGCAGTGGTGCGCGGCGCAAAGTCTTTCACCATTGCCATTGCCGCGCGCACTGACTACTTCGGAAGCAACCCCGCCCTGCAATGCGAGAACGATCTTCGAAGCGCAGTGTCTGGTTGGCCTACACTCAGCGAACGCGCCAGTGCCTGGTTTGCCAAGTCCATGGATCGCGTATCGCTTGACCTTGGCGGCCCGTCGCCTGAAGCCAGCGCCATTCCAGATCTTCTTTCTACACCCGAGCGCCTCGCTCGCTTCCGAACCAAGCCAGAGTGGGACAACGACTTCATTTCCCTGTATTTCCAATACGGGCGCTACCTACTGCTCTCCTCCAGTCGGCAAGGAAGTCTGCCCGCCAACTTGCAAGGCATTTGGAACCAACACCTCCGTGCGCCATGGAACGCTGACTTCCACACCAATATCAACGTCCAGATGAACTACTGGCCGGCAGGTCCGTGCGCCCTTGCAGAGACAGAACTTCCACTCATTGACTTGCTTGACAAACTGCGCGTGCGCGGCGTGCGCACTGCGCAAGATCTCTATGGCGCGCGCGGTTGGTGCTGCCACCACATCACCGATGCATGGGCAATGACTGCGCCAGAGGGTCAGACGGTATGGGGCATGTACCCGCTCGGCGGCGCGTGGCTAGTGCGGCACGCGTGGGAACACTATGAGTACACCAACGACACCGCGTTTCTACGCGACCGCGCATGGCCCGCACTGGACGGAGCGGTTCGATTCCTCCTTGACTACTTGGTGAAGGATCCAACAACCGGCATGCTGGTCAGCGGCCCAAGCACCAGTCCAGAAAATACTTTCGTACTCCCCGATGGCTCTCATGCGAATCTCAGTATGGGCACATCCATGGACCAGTGGATCGCCCGTGATCTATTGGTGAATTACCTTGATGCAGCGCGCATTCTTGGGAAAGCTAACGAAGCGCTTCCTATTGAAGCCGCGGCGGCACTCACGCACCTTGCCATGCCCACCGTCGCTGCCGATGGCAGACTCATGGAGTGGTCAAAGCCCTATGGCGAAGCGGAGCCTGGGCATCGACACATGAGCCACTTGTATGGGCTGCACCCCGCCAATTTCATCAGCACCGACGCAACCCCCGCATTGGCCGCAGCGGCACGTGCAAGCCTGGCATTCAGGCTCAAGAACGGTGGCGGCCACACCGGCTGGAGCCGAGCATGGCTCATCAATTTCTGGGCGCGGTTACACGATGGTGAACGAGCGTGGGCGGACATCTGTGCGCTGCTCTCACAATCAACCCTGCCCAATCTCTTTGACGATCATCCGCCGTTTCAAATCGATGGCAATTTCGGCGGCACTGCCGGTATTGCAGAGATGCTCATGCAGAGCCATAGTCGCACGTGGAGTGCCGGTCATCTTGTACACCGCATCGATCTATTGCCCGCCCTGCCCCGTGAGTGGAGTGACGGTCGCGTGCGCGGCTTGATCGCGCGCGGCAATGTTGTTGTGGACATTCAATGGAAACACGGTGCCATCGCCCGTGTGCAGTTGGACTCGCCCGACGCGCGTGAACTGCGCATCAAGATGCCCACTGACGTGACTCGGGCCCACGTGGCAGTGGCAGGTCAGGCGCCCATCGACCTGCCAATCCCAGACGGCATCGTCATTATCCCGCGCGCGGCAGCACCCACGCCTCGGAGCGTGGTGATCCTGCCGTAACCACGCGCTGCGCCATCACTCTTTCGGCTTGGCGGCGCGCAATGTGACATCCAGTTCGATTTCTTTGCCGGCGCGCCAGACCTTCATCTTGACTACATCGCCAGGCTTCTGGGTACGGAGCTTGGTCATCATGGTGCCTGTGCTTTCCAGGTCCTCGCCGTTCCAAGACACCAGGATGTCGCCCTTCACAATCCCCGCGTCACTTGCCGATGTATCTGCGCTCACGCCGTCAACCAGAACACCCTTCTCTGGGGCGCCAGCTTCCCGATCATCGTCGTTCATGGATGGCATCACGCCCAAACGAACCGTGGCGTATCCGCGATCGGAAGTCTTGCCACTTTCTTTCTGAAATTCCAGGCGCTCCGGCCGAGTAGCAACCGTGGTGGCGATGTCTGCTGCCAATGCAACAATCTTTGCCGCTCCCTCTGGATTCAGGGTGTAGCCCTTGTCCTTGGGGGTGTGATAGATGTCGTGATTTCCGGTGTACATGAAGAGCACCGGAATACCCGCGCCGTAGAAACTGGCGTGATCACTCGGTCCGCGACCCGATGGATCAGCATGGATCGTCAAGCCACTGCGTTCAAAGATTGGCCGCATCACATCAATCATGCCCTTGGCAGAACTCATGCCACCAACGCTCAGGTCATCGGAACGCAGACGACCCACCATGTCCATATTCACCATCAATGACATCTTGTCGTTTGCGATCGTTGGATGCTCGACATACCAGCGCGATCCACGGAGGCCACTCTCTTCACCCGTGAATCCAAGAAACAGAATGCTGCGCGCATCCTTCGGTGCATCTTTGCCACCGTAGAGATCCGCCATCGCCTGCGCAATGCAAAGCATGGCTGAAGTACCGCTGGCATTGTCATCGGCGCCGGGATGCAACTGACCGGTGTACTGCGGACTGGTGCCAAAGTAGCCGTATCCAACGTGGTCAAAGTGTGCGCCTACCACCACCCATTCGTCAGCCAGTGCGCCCTTGCCTCGCAAGACTCCACCCACATTCTGTGTTGGCGTGCCGCCACTCGACAACTTGGTTTCAATGGAAACCTTGGCATCATCGTTCAGGGCCACCGTCTTGATTTCGCCAGCGTCAGCACGCTTGCGCCAGTCCAGCAATGCACCCTGATCAGGCGCGCCTGCTTTCAAGATCTGCTCGGCCACATCGGTGGAAACCTGCACCATGGGAATATCAAGTGGACGACCCCAGCGGCTCGTCGAAACGTCTTCCAGTGCAACCTTGCCGTCGCGCGCGCCGGGGGGTGAAACCAGAATGATTCCCGCAGCCCCGCGTTCCACCAGCGCATCAATCTTGGTGGTCATTGCGGAAAATTCACTGAAGCGGCGCGATGCCCACTTGGAACGACCCCGATCATCAAGTGGCTCGTAGCGGAAGACCATGGCAATCCGACCCGTGAGATCGGTGTCCTCTTCAAAGCTCGTGTAGTCGGCTTCGCCCTTCTTGATGCCGTAACCAACAAAGGTGACTGGCGCTTCTACCTTGGCGTTGCCGGAAATGCCGAGCACTGTGAAGTCTTTGCCGCGTTCGCGGTCAGCGCCGCCGGCCGTCAATACTCCCTCTTCCACCTTGGGCGCCCCACCAGTGAGCGCAAACTTCTGTTGATAGCTCTTCCACGGGCCGTCCGTTGGAGTGACACCGTCTTCACCAACAGCCGGGAACGCAACTTCAAGACCCGCGTCCTTCATCCAGAATTCCAGGTACTCAGCGGCCAGATCATTGCCACGGAGGCCGGGCGCGCGCCCCTCAAACCACGGATTGGAAAGCGTGATGGCGTGTTGGTACCAGCGGGTTGCCACTGGTCCAAGATCAACAAAGACCTTGGCAAGATCAATGTCCTTGGCATCAACAGCCTTGGCGCTGTCGGCGGGTGCCCAGCTGTACACATTGATTGGACCCTCGATCACCTTGCCTGGCTCTTTGGGTGCCGGCGAAGTCTGCGGGGCGCCTTCCACCTGCTTTGGCGCAGGAGCATCACGGGTGATGATCACCTGCTGCGGCGGCTCAGCCACGGGCATCTCTTGCTTGCCATCCTGACCACTACTCGCAAGCGCACAACATGCGGTAGCAGCAGAGAGTGCGAATGGGGCGGAACGCAAGATGGATCCAAGCATGTAGTGCCTTTCGAAGCCGGAAGTGTAAGGGTTTACGCAGTGCTCACATTGGTAAAAAGCACGCGAGGGTCGCCAGTTGGCGACCCTCGCGGGAAGAATCAGGTCAGTAACAACAGGTGGTGGCATGCACCACATGTCGCTCCAGTATCAGTCTCCGATACGGAGCATGTCGCGGCCAAGGATGCCGTCGACCGTCAGTACACCAGCGCTGCACGAGCCGTTGCCGGTGGTGAGCATGTCGTAAGCAGCCGTCGAGTAGTACGCATTTGCGCCACCCGAAGCTACAAACCACAAACTTCCACTTGCGACCGCTGTGCCAGAGGATCCGGATGCCTGAGCGATCGCCAAGTCATTGTCCTGCTGGATACCAGCAATCGACACCACTTGAGTGTGACCATCAAAGCAGAGCGTTGCCGGGGCGCTGTTGTAGCCCTGGTTGTAGAACCACGGAGTCGGCGTTGAGAACGCCGGGTTCACTTCGCCGCCTTCCATGTTCTGGAGCCATTGATGCTCCCACATGCGCCACTTCAGCGATGGGTACTGCGCAAGACCTGCGCCTGGGCTCTTGAAAGCACCGGGCATGGTGGCCTTGGTTGGCTTTGCACCAAACACCGCGGAAGTACCGTTACCAGTCTTACGCGACCACGCCATGACATCCGGCGACCACATGGCCGATGGGCTCCAGCAATAAGTGGGGGTTTCAAAGTCACCGTTGGTGTAGTTGAACTCAACTGGTGTTGAGAAGTACTTGTCAACCTTGGCGAGGGTGATCTTGTCCTTGGGGGCCCAGAAGACCTTGTCGTAGAACTTGCCGCCGACGTAACTGTTGAACGCCTTGCAATTGGTGAGACGCCATGAGCCTTCCCAACGTGCCGATGCTCCCCAGAAATCGCAGGCCTGATAGGTCACAAAGTTGCCGCAGTTTCCTGGCCATCCAGCGCATCGCGCAGGAGTTCCAGAAACCCAATAGCCCCACAGACCACCACCCGAATCCCAACCGAGGATCATCTGCGGGATGCACTGCGTAGCAGTGATGCCCGTGCATGCGCCAGCGATTGCATCGCCATACATGCCGCACTCGTCAGGAACAGCAGTGAACTGCCGGTCGTTGTAGTCAGCCCCGTACGCGTTACACGCAGCACTCAGGTTGCGGAGATTGCCCAAACTCTGCGTGATGAGCGCAGCGTCTCGAGCCTTACCAATCGCAGGCAACAGGATCGCAATGAGCAGCGCGATGATCGAAACGACCACCAACAGCTCAACGATCGTGAAGCCCTTCTTATTGAGGCGGTTCATGTACCTACCTCGCCTTTCTGCAGCCCGTAGGCATGCATGAAGAGTCCAAACCAAGATGTGACCGGCACTGAAGTTCACCGAGGCTTCAAGGATCGGTGTTCCAGACCGGCGGGCTGGACTCGAACAGGTGCGGACCTTTGGCGGCAGGCCCGCGAAGCCGTTTCAGAAATCCAACCACACCGGAGAGGTGGGCTGGGGATATATGGAACGATATCCGTACAGACAGATATACGGCTGCGGCAACCACCGGAGATTCAGGAGATCCTGGCGATTCTCCCCCAAGCCCCCAGCGCCAGCGGGCGCCCGGAGTCCTAATAATGACCATCGGGCGCCCAAGAGCAGCCCGAACCATCCGCCTTTACCCTTCTCCCCGCAGCCGGACGTGGATCCTGCAGACCCGCGCCAACTCCGCCCACCCAAGGACTCCCCCCATGAAGCTCTACACCCGAACCGGCGATGACGGAACCACTGGCCTCTTCAGTGGCGCCCGCGTCTCCAAGGACCATCCGCGCATTGAGGCATACGGCACCATTGATGAACTCAATGCGGTGTTGGGGCTTGTCCTCAGTGCCTGTGATCCCGCGCATCCATTTGAGAAGCGCTTGCACGCGATCGTTGGTGCAATCCAATCGCGTCTCTTTGATATCGGTGCAGATCTTGCAACACCCGAAGGTGCAAAGCAGCAATCAAAGATCCACCGCATTGATACTGCAGACGTTGCGGAGTCAGAGAAGTGGATTGACGAAATTGATTCTGCCAATCCACCACTCACCACGTTTGTCATGCCTGCGGGAACCGAGCTTGCCGCAAGACTCCACGTGGCCCGCACTGTGTGCCGCCGCGCAGAACGCACCATCATTTCGCTTGGCAGCATTGAGCCCGTCGGTGAACCACTGATGCGCTATGTGAATCGATTGAGCGATCTGTTCTTTGCGATGGCGCGTCGAGCAAACCACGAGCGTGGCCATCCTGATGTTGCGTGGATTCCAAAGCAATCGCGCGAGTAATCAGGCGTAAACCGCGCCGCGCACTCTTAGACCTCTATCGTGCCGAACACGCGATCGCCAGCATCTCCAAGCCCGGGGCGAATGTACGCATTGCCATCAAGTTCACGGTCAAGCGCTGCAGCGTGAACCATGACATCGGGATGTTCCTCATGAACACGGCGAACGCCCTCCGGGGCGGCAACTAAGCACACCATTTGAATATCGCGACAGCCGGCTTCCTTGAGATAGCGAATCGCGGCACACGCGCTTCCGCCAGTGGCAAGCATCGGATCAATGACAATGGCGTAGCCCTCGCCGACGTCGTGCGGAAGCTTGGCGTAATAGGTGACGGGGCGATGCGTTGTTTCGTCGCGGCGAATACCGATGTGTCCAACGCGTGCCTCTGGAAAGAGCTGCATCACACCGTCAGTCATGCTCAGGCCCGCGCGCAAAATCGGTACCAATGTGACTGGGCGGCTGAGCTGGTGGCCTTCGGTCTCCTCGAGCGGTGTCGGCACGCGGATCGGGCGGGTGTCGAATCGGCGGGAGACCTCATAGGTCATCAAACCGGCGATCTCATTGAGCAGACGCCGAAAGTCCGCGGAATGAGTGCCACGATGGCGCGCTATCGCCAACTTGTGCCGAATGAGCGGGTGATCGAAGACCTTGAGATTGGCGAATGCGTCCGAATGCGTGGGCATGAAAGTGCTCCTTGCGGTCAAGCGTAGACTGCCACGTCGCGCCGCGAACCCTGCGGCGGGAGGAAGACCACATGATGAACACCGTAAATGAAACCTCGCGCAACGACGGCGCGCTGCTGAATGGCGAGCGAGATACCACCACGAAGCACCGGAATGCTGTTCGCGGCGGTTCGGTACTGCTCGGCACGGGTGCGTTGATTGGCGCGGCCCTGGCCATTCTCCTTGGCGCCGCATTTGCGCAGACCCCGGCCGCAAGCCGCCCGGCTGGTCGCACCAAGCCAACCCCAGAGCAGATCACCCTGGAAACGCGCGCAGCCATGGAAGTTCTGAATCAATTCGTTGGTCGCTGGGACATCAACGGTCAATCATTTGATGAGAACGACAAGCCAGTTGGAACGTTCACCGGTAGCGCGCATTATTCGTTTGTGATGGCAAACAATTTCTTGATGGGCGAGACCACGCTGACCAGCGGAAAGTTTGTGCTTGATCAGACCGATTACTTTGGATATTCCCCTGGGCTCAACAAGTACACGCACGTCATGCTCACTGAGCTTGATAAATCCATGATCTATCAACAAGGCGAATGGATGGCCGAGGTTGGCTCGTTTGTGTTTGCTGTTGCTGCACCGCTCGACTCGCCCAAAGGCACGCCGCGTAGTGTTGGGCTGGAGTATGGATTCAGTAACGCAGGCATTGCAGTCACCATGAGTATGCAGAACGGCGTCAAGCCAATGCGCAAGGTGCGCATGTTGCTCACCAAGTCAACGCAGCCTGCTGCACCAACCGGTCCGGATGGCATGCCCCTGGGCGGCAATGTGCAGTATCAGCCGGGTGATCCAGCCAAGATGCGCGCGCAGATGCAGCAAGCGGTCGGACAGATGACTGCGCAAAAACAAGCTATGCAGCAATACATGCAGGGAATGAATATGGGTATGGACAGCCAGATGGACAAGATTATGGATCAACAAATGGACCAAGGCGTGACTGATCAAACCCGCGAACTGCTCCGGGGCCCTGAATAATGCCACTACCACGCCTTGCCATCATTGGTCGACCGAACGTCGGCAAGTCCAGCTTGTTCAATCGACTGGCTGGACGCCGCATTTCCATCGTCGACCCCACTCCTGGTGTAACTCGCGATCGCGTCACCACCATCCTTGAACTGAATCCGCCGCCTGATCGCTCCGATGAGGAGCCGCGGTTTGTAGAGATCATGGATACCGGTGGATACGGAATCTACGCCGCTGAGGGCGGACAGATTGATGACGCCGGCAAGGACTTGGCGTTGTTGACGCCGGACATCGAAGCACAGATTTACAAGGCCGCCCATGATGCGGAGTTGATCTTGTTTGTCATCGACGCGCGCGATGGCGTGATGCCGCTCGATGAGCGCGTTGCGAAATTGATTCGCAGCGCCGGGCTCTCACAGAAGGTTGTGCCAATCGCCAACAAGGTGGATGACCCCAGCTGGGATGCCGACGGCTTTGAAGCTGCCGCGCTCGGTTTCGGGCAGCCACTCTTGGTGAGCGCCACCTCTGGATACGGATCGAAGCGACTGCTGGAAACCGTGTGGGAGCGCTTGGAAAAGTCCAGTGCTGGTGAGCAGCCGGAGGTTCCGGAAGTTCGCTTTGCGATCGTTGGTCGACGCAATGCCGGCAAGAGTTCGCTGGTAAATACGCTGGCTGGTGAGCCGCGCGTCATTGTCAGTGAAATTGCCGGCACTACCCGCGATGCTGTCGATGTTCGCTTTGAAATCGACGGCAAGGTGTTGGTGGCCATTGACACCGCTGGCGTTCGCAAGCGCAAGAGTTGGGCTGATGACGTTGAGTTCTATTCAAATGCGCGCACCGACAACGCCATTGAACGCGCGGACGTTTGCGTGCTGCTTCTGGACGCCACCGAGAAGTGCTCGCAGATTGAGAAGCGCCTCGCAAGCCAGCTCGAGGAAAAGTACAAGCCCACGGTGATTGCGGTCAATAAATGGGATCTGGTCTCCGGCAAGCTTTCACCGAAGGACTACACCGAATACCTCACCCAGGAATTCCCCGGGCTTGAGTTTGCGCCGATCGTGTTCATCAGTGCCAAAGACGCCAGTGGTATGAAGGAATTGCTGGGCATGATTGCTAATCTTGATCAGCAAACTAAGCACCGCGAGGGCACTGGACGTATCAACAATGCAGTGCGTGAAATTCTGGAGGCGCGCGGTCCGAGCTCCGCGCTGGGCACCCGCGCCAAGGTCTTCTATGTGGCGCAAATTGATGTCCGACCGCCAACGATCGCTATGGTGGTCAACAAGCCTGACCTCTTTAAGGGCACCTATGAGCGGTATTTCAAGAACCAATTGCGCGAGCACTTGCCGTTCAGCGAAGTTCCGATCAAGTTGATCTTTAGCGAACGCAAGCGCGAAGAGCGTCGACACTAAGCGCTGCTGCCACCGATGTGCTGGCGTTCCGCGCACCACATCTGCGAGAGCTGTCTGTTACCCCGGGCGCACTGCCCAAGTAATCACAAACGCAACAGCTGCGAGCGCGCCGACAATACCCGTCCCGATCGCTGTTGCAGCAAATGCGTCCAGCGTGGCAATTCGAAATGCTGAGCGAGCTAAGAACGCTGTTGCAGCGGTAAACGCCAAACCGTCAAACGCCAGCTTGAGCATCGGTTGATCAATCGGAACGAAATTGGTGAGCGCCGCCACTGCTACGCATGCAAAGGCGCGGCTGGTGATGTCCATGGCGGATCCAGCTGGCCGCCCACGCACCAGCGCAATGGCGGCAAATGCCGCGGCGCCTGCGCCCGTGCACAGCAAAAGCCACACCACCGAGGCGCCGGCAGCAGAGAGTCGCTGAATGGCGGTTGGCGAAACCGTCTGAATCGGAAGCAGTGCCGGCAACCCCGCCAAGCAACCAATGACCAAGGCGAGCAGTGCAACCACGCCGACGCCGCCCCAGAATCGGAAGTCGCCCTCCGGGCAGAGGGGAAGATCATGCGCGCGTTCGTTCATGGGGCGGTCATCGTATCCCGTGTCGTGGGATATCCTCAGTCGCGCCATGGATATTCAGATCCGCGACCGCAGCCGCCAGCCCATTGGCGTGGCACAGGTGGATCCGGCGGCGCGACCGATGTTGGTCCGTGCAATCGCTGCGGATGGGGCGCCGCATGAAATCTATCTTGACTGGGAACACGCGCTTGACGACGCGGGGCAATTGCGCTCGTGCGTGACATGCGGGTGCCAGCATCTCTATCGGCGCCGAACCCTGCCCCGATTTGCCCCGTTTGCCCTTGTGCTTGCGGGGGCTGGCGTGGTGGCAGGAGTGCTTGGGTACTCCAGCGACCCCATCGTGCTGGCGGCGCTGGTGGCACTGCTGGTGCTGGACGGCGCAGTGTTGGTCCTCGCCCGTGTGCAGTTGGTGTGCTATCGCTGCGGCAGCGCCTATGGCGGTGCGCCGATCGCTCGCTACCACCGTGCCTGGGACGCCCGCGTCGCCGCCGAACCGGACAACCAGCCGGCAATTGCCAATGACATGAACGCCCCAAACGATGCCCGTGGGCCATCGCTACCATCAAACCCATGAGCGCCCCAGACATTGCGCCAACCGTTGCCGACACCGCATGGATGAGTTCCCTCGGTGGTTGCTTTGTTGTGTTCGATGGCCCGGACGGCAGCGGAAAGAGCACGCAGTTTCGACGCTTCGCTGATATCGCACGTGCAACCGGGCTTGAAGTGGTGGAAGTGCGCGAACCCGGTGGTACCGCGATCGGTGAGAAAATTCGAGCCATCTTGCTGGATCCAGCCAATGCAGAGATGACCACACGCAGTGAAATGCTTTTGTACATGGCCAGTCGCGCGCAACTGTATGAACAACGCATTGCACCAGCGATTGCGTCGGGTGCGCTGGTTCTTGCCGACCGGTTTGTATCAAGCACGCTGGCTTACCAAGGCACTGCTGGGGGCATTGACGAAGAAGAGATCTTGGCAGTTGGAAAGGTTGCCACGGGAAATCATTGGCCAGACCTCACCGTGGTGTTTGATGTTGATACTGATGTTGCTATGAAGCGTCTATCACCGCTACTTGATCGCATGGAACAGAAGGGCATGGACTTCCACGCACGCGTTCGCAGTGGATACCTCGCGCAGGCAACGCGCTGGGCGCATCGTTATGCAGTGGTCAATTCCAGTGTTGCTCCGGATGCTGTTACACGTGGACTGCTTGATGCAGTGGCAGCTTGGACAGCGCAGCAAATGGCAACGCGTGGTGGAACACACAAGTAATCCACCGCGTTTCCACACTGCCATACATGGTGATGTAAATTTATAAATAGTGACGAACTTCCGCACGTGCTGCTCGTTTCCGCGGGAACTGCGCGCATACTCCTCGCCGTGTGTGGACAGCACGCGGGGCACTGGCTGAACCGCAGATCGTGTGGGGACATGAATCCGAATGTTGCGCGTCGTGACCGGCTGAGCCGGTTCGTAGATCTAGCGCGGGTCTATCGTGGTTGGAGTCGGCAAGAGCTGGCATCCAACCTTGGCCGAGATCTTTCCAAAGTAGTTCCTGACAGTGGCAATCCCAAGCTTGATTTGGTGGTTGCCCTTGCTGATGCGCTTGATTGGAATGTTGGCGATGTAGCGCAGTGTGTTTGGGAGGCCCCACCGTTGGTATTGGTGCCTGGTGAAGATTTCGCTGCGCTTGATGCGCAGGCGATTGAATCACATCGAGCAGGTGATTGGCGTGGCTTGATTGCAGGCGGGCGGCGGCTGTTGGCGTCTGCAAACACACCTGCCGAGCGTGCGCGTGCGCTCAATCGGCTTTCAGGTGGGCATGATGGACTCGGGCGCTATTCCAAGAGTCTTGAATGCCTGCGCGACGCACTATCGCTCACGCCACTCACACCGCAGTTGGAGCTGATGTTGCGTGTCAACCTTGTGGGTGCGCACTATGCGCTTTGGCATGTCATTGAGGCGCGTGCCACGGCACGTGAGTTGGTGGATCGCTTTGAGGTTCGACCGCCAAATGGGCGGGTTGAGCGGGTAGCGCAGGCATTTTCACTGATGTACCGCGGGCACTGCGCACGGCGCGCGATTACAACGTGCACTGAAGATGCACACCGCAATGCCAATGAAGCGTGCGCAGACCTCGAACGAGCCGGCACTTTATTTTCTACCCTTGCCCGTGAGTTCGGCGACGATAGTTACGGTGGCGTCGCCAATACTTGCCGCGGTGCTCTGCTTGAAGTGCATTGCACGCTTGGATTGCTGGATCCGCTCGATGCGGTGTCAACAATCACTGAAGCGCTTGGTGGTGTGGAGGATCCGCTGTTGGCTCCTCCAGGCGACTGGCTGGAGAGTTATGGCTGGTGGTGCATCTTTGGATGCAATGTGGCAGTCCGTCATTTGGACGATCCGCACTTCCACCGCGCTATGGCGATATTTACCAACAAGGCGATCGAGATCGCGGACCGACTTGGAAACTGGTCGCTCCGGGAACGCGCATTCAGCCTTGAGCAGATGCGGCGCGAACGCCTTGAAAAGTCCACTGGCTTTGAGGCCGAGTGGATCCTTGATGAGGAAGATGTCCGCACGATCGCTGGCACGATGGGCAGATTTCCATCGTTCCGTGAAACCGGCTGGCGAATCCTTGCCGATGCCCGCATTGTTGAAAAGGTATGAAAGGAGGAACACACCATGAAAATGCAATTTGTAATCAGTCATAGTTTGCGTGTTGGTCCCACGGGCATGAAGTCGCTTCTTTTATCTTCGATACTTCTGATAGTGGCGTGCGTTGCTTTTGTTCCATGCTCGCCAGCGGCGGCGGAAAATAGGGGGGTCCAAGCGACCGAGCGGGTCGATGGAAAGTCGGTGGACCGCCGGCGTTGGTGGCTTGATATCTGGGCCCATTCCATGCAGGAAACCTGCTTTATCGCCTGGATGAATGCGGAGTTTGGAGGCAACACTTGGCAGTGGGTCTTGCCTGTGGAGCAAGTGAACTCCATTTATCTTTGGTGGTCCGTTGCGGTGTGGGGTGTGCCCAACGGCAAGTAACCGGTGCATGTGCGCCGAAATTTATTGATGTCAGTTTCACCATCGGGCGGGGTCTCATCTAGACTTCGCCCGATGGGCGCTAGTGGACATGCAGCAAACGATCATGCTTCGGCACATGAGCACGCGCATACCCCTGCGCACGAACACTGCCCTGGGTTGCTTCTCTTGATCTGTGGTCCGTCGGGCGTCGGCAAGACCACCATTGTGCATGAACTCATTCGCCGATTCGGTGGTTTGTTTTCCATCAGCGCCACTACGCGGCAGCGCTCGCCGCAAGAGCGTGACGGCGTCGATTACTTCTTTGTCGATGAGCCTACGTTTCAGGAGTGGATTACTGAGGATCGGTTCTTGGAACACGCACAAGTCTTCGGCCGTTCGTGGTACGGAACGCCCGAGGCTCCCGTCCGTGCGGAATTGGCAAAGGGTCATTTGGTGGTGCTTGATATCGACGTTCAGGGTGCTGACAATGTGCGCAAACGCATCCCCGAGGCACTGGCAATTTTTGTGCTCCCGCCGAATGAGCAAGAACTCTTGAAGCGGCTCCGCGCACGTGGTCGTGAGGATGAAGCCGCCATTGAACGTCGCTTTGCGGAAAGCAAACTAGAGATTGCGCGCGCGATGCAGGGTCACACTTTCGACGCATTTGTGGTGAACGACACACTGCCGCGTGCTACGGATGAGGTGTCTGCGATTGTGGCGGCACGGCTGGCAAAGCGGGGCTAACTGTCTGGGGCCGCGCCCGGGAGTGCGCCACCGCTATGGCAAGCGGGGTTCAAGAACGCAGTGCGGCTTCAGTGGAATAAACCCCGGGAAAGCGCCGATAAATTCTGCGTGTTGCAAAGTGTCTGCGATTGACCAACAGGCTAAAGTAATGGTCATGGCAGCGCATCGGCACTGCCCCGGCGATGACGCCCGCACCTTTGAGGCCTCTGTTGACTACTGCACGCATTCCACTTCCGCGTCCGCCCGCCACCAATCCTGCTGAGTTGCTGGTGCGATACACCGTCCCGATTGTCACTGTCCACATCCTGGCGCTCCTGGTGTTTGTGCCAGCGTTCTTCTCATGGACCAGTGTGATCTTGTGTGTTGCTGGCGTTCACGTGTTTGGGCAGACCATCACCATGGGCTACCACCGCCTGTTAGCGCACCGCAGCTTCAATACGCCGCGTTGGTTTGAGCACACACTCGTACTCGGTGCGCTCTGCTGTCTTGAGGATTCCCCGGCGCGGTGGACAGCCACGCATCGCATGCATCACGCGCACAGTGATGAAGCGGAAGACCCGCATAGTCCGTTGGTGACGTTTCTCTGGGGCCATGTCTGGTGGGTCATGTTGCGCAACCGCGATCTGCATCACCGCACCAACTATGACAAGTACGCCCGCGACATCTTGCGCGATCCTTTCTATATGTGGATCGAGAAGCATGCGTGGAGTCCGTTGTGGTTCTACTTGGCGCAGTGCGCTATCTATGTTGCTGCAGGATTTGCGATCGCTCTGGCATGGACTGACGTCACTGGTGCCGCGCTCTTTGCTGCAAGCGTCCTCGTGTGGGGCGTATTTCTGCGCACGGTCATCGTCTGGCATATCACTTGGAGCGTCAACAGTCTGACGCACATGTTTGGATATCGCAATCACGAAACCGAAGAGCACAGCCAGAATAATTGGCTGGTGGCGTTGGTAGCCGCTGGCGAAGGTTGGCACAACAATCATCACGCCGATCCTGCGTGCTGCACCAATCAACACCGCTGGTGGGAATTGGATGTGACGTACTGGGAACTGCGAGCAATGTCGCTCATTGGGCTGACGAGCGATCTATCACCGCGCCGTGAGGTGCGTACCGCAGCCGCGATTGCCGCGGCAGCAGCGCGCACGAAGGCGAAGCTGATCGATCCTGCTGCCGTGACAGCGGGAAGCAGTGGTGAGGCGAATGCGACGAAAGCCAGCGTTGGTGTTGGTGCTAGTACCAGCGCCGGTGCGGCTGACGCAGCCGAGGCCACTGCTGTTCATTCAGGCTAAAGGTGCGGGCGGACGAGCGCCGCGAATCGCGGTCTTCTATGACGATTGCAGCAAAGTTCTGCGCGGAACCGTCGCTTATCAATCAGCGGGTTCTTCGGTGACCTGTGGTGGCCCAATGACGGCGCTACCCACGCGAACCATGTTGGATCCGCACTGCACGGCGATCTCAAAGTCAGACGTCATGCCCATGGAGAGAATGTCGAAACGCTCGCCACCTGCGCCAACTTGACGAATGTCGTCGTACAGTTCGCGGCAACGCTCGAACGTTGCGCGCGCGGCGTCGGCCCCGCCGGTCAACGGCGCCATGCACATGAGACCGCGTGGCCGAACATTCACCATCGTGTCGATCTGTGCCACCAAGTGCCGGGCGGCGCCGGGGGCAACGCCTTGCTTGGATGACTCGCCGCTGACGTTCACTTCCACAAGCACCTCAATTGGTGTCTCGCGTCGCGCGGCGGCGATTTGGATTTCTTCCGCAAGTCGCAGGCTGTCAACCGACTGAATCAGCCTGGTTGCCTCGACAGCCTTCTTGACTTTGTTGCGCTGCATGGTGCCGATCATGTGCCAGCGCACCACGGGCGCTGTTCCACCAAGTTCCGCGTGACGTGCGCGCCACTCATCGATCTGCGCGGTTCGCTGCAAGAGTTGTTGCACGCGGTTCTCTGCAAAGTCCACTTGACCCAATTGCATGAGTTCGCGAATTTGTTCCACCGAACCGCTCTTGGAAACCACCACCAGCATGATGTCTTCTGGTCGACGACCAGCGACCTTGGCGGCAGAAGCGATACGCGACTGAACATCCAGGTAGCGCTGCTTGAGGGTGGTGCCGTTCGCGTCCTGCGTTCCGGTGATCATGCGTAAAGGATACGGCGCTCGGGGGAAAGGTGAATGGGGCAATTGTCGGGGCGATGCCGCGGGGGTAGTGGGGATTGCGTGGGGTTCGCGAGGATTGTGCTGCGTAGCGACAGGCGGACGCTCGTTGCACTCGTATCCTGACAAGCGATGAGCGCCAAACCCACCGTCGCAACGCCTGGCAATTGCCCGTGCATCCTGATCATCCGCGATGGCTGGGGGATCAATCCGCACCCTCAGGAGCGCGCGGCGGACGGAACGCGGCTTGGCAAGACGCCGGTGTGTGATCGGTTGGAGCGGGAGTGGCCGCACACGTTGATCAAGACGTCTGGTGAGGATGTCGGGCTGCCCATCGAGAATGGCGAGCCAGTGATGGGCAACAGCGAGGTTGGGCATCAGAACATCGGCGCTGGTCGGATTGTTGACCAAGAGCTCATGCGAATCACGCGCGCTGTGCGCAGCGGTGAGTTTGCGCGCAATGAGGGATTAGTTGCTGCGTGCGCGCATGCCAAAGGAACAACCGACGATGGCCGTGCTCGCGCGTTGCACATCATGGGCTTGGTGAGTGGCGGGAAAGTGCACAGCGATTTTTTGCATCTTGAAACGCTTATGCAACTTGCAAAGTCACAAGGCGTCCCCAGCGATCGAGTGTTTGTGCATGTCTTCACTGATGGGCGTGACACGGCGCAACAGAGTGGCCTTCCGGTAGTTGAGCGGCTTGAGGAGTTGCTCGCTCAGGCGGGTGGACGCATTGCGACGGTGATTGGTCGATACTGGGCGCTGGACCGTGATTTCCGCTGGGATCGTGTGGAGCGCGCATGGAATGCCATCATGAATCGCGCGGGAACGGTGTACGGAACCAATGCCGTACAGGTGATGCGTGACTACTACGCAAAGCCGGTTTCGAGCAACATGTCGGGGGATGAGTTCATTCCACCAACCAGAATCCTGCGCGGCGCTGGAGTGCCAACGGATGGCGATGCGGTGGTGTTCTTCAATTTCCGCGGTGATCGACCGCGCGAACTCACTATGGCATTTGTGTTGCCGGACGAGGCGTGGTCAAAGGTGAAGTCGGGTGGATTTGCGCGCGATCCGCGACCGCATGATTTGCACTTTGTGACCATGACGGGCTACGAACAAGGCCTGCCAGTGCGGGTGGCGTTTGAGCGCCCTGCAAAGATGCCACACATCATGGGTGAGTGGATTTCCAGCCTTGGTCTGACGCAATTTCGGTGCGCGGAAACGGAGAAGTTCCCACACGTGACATTCTTCTTCAATGACTACCGCGAAGAGCCGTTTCCGGGGGAGCGCCGGACATTGATTCCAAGCCCAAAGGACGTGGAGACTTACGATCAGAAGCCAGAAATGAGCGCATACGGGGTGCGAGATGCGGTGTTGGGGCGCATTGCGGCGGCGGATTGTGAATCATTCATAGTGGTGAACTTTGCAAATCCGGACATGGTGGGGCACACGGGAAATCTGCAGGCGGTGATCAAGGCGTGTGAGGTGGTGGATGAATGCGTGGGGCAGATTATCGAAGCGACGCTGGCGCGAGGCGGGAGCTTGGTGATCACGGCCGATCACGGAAACGCAGAACAGATGAAGGACCCAACCACGGGTGAGCCACAGACGGCGCACACGAATTTCACCGTGGAGTTGTTTGTGGTGGGAGAGGCGTTCCGAGGTGTGCAACTACGGGAGGGCGGCCGACTCGCAGACATCGCGCCAACCATGTTGGCAATGATGGGTTGCGCGCAGCCGCCAGAAATGACCGGCACCAGCCTCCTGTAAATCAGCCGTGAATCATGCGACCTTCGGCGCCAAGGGCCGCTTCGTGCATGCTCTCCGCCATCGTTGGATGCGCATGCATTGTCGCAATGATGTCATCCACTGTTCCCTCAAGGGCCTTCGCCACGCAAATCTCATGGATCAACTCACTGGCGTTCTCGCCAATGATGTGACCTCCAAGGATCTCGCCGTACTTCTTGCTGACAATCAGCTTCACCATGCCCTCCGCCGCGCCATCGGCAATTGCCTTGCCATGACTCTTCAGGCTGTACTTGCCAACCCGGTACTCAATGCCCTTCTCTTTAGCGGCGCGCTCTGTCAAACCAACGCTCGCCACTTGCGGGTTGCAGTAGGTCGCACCGGGAATCGCGTCGTAGTGCACGCCGGTAGATGCGTGTCCAAACATGCGCTCGACCGCAACGATTGCTTCTTCACTTGAAACGTGCGCAAGCCATGGACCGCCAATGACGTCGCCGATCGCGTAAACGCCGGGCACGCTGGTTACGTATGTCGCCTTGTCCTTCTTCTCCATGTAGTCCGTAGAGATGTGCCCCTTGTCCGTCTTCAGGCCAAGCGACGTGTCAAATAGCCCTTCAAACCGGCCCGCAACGCCAATTGCCACCAGCACCTTCTCTGCGTCAATCGTCTCGGACTTCTTGGTCGTCTGATCTTCGATCGTGACCTTCGCGCCCTTGGCCGTCTTCTCCACAGCCTTGGTCATGCAGCCGAGTTTGAACTCAATGCCCTGCTTGCTGAAGATCTTCAGTGCTTCCTTGGAAATCTCATCATCCTCAACCGGCATGATGCGATCGAGCATCTCCACCACGGTCACTTTTGTGCCGAATGCGTTATAGAAATACGCGAATTCCATGCCGATCGCGCCGCTTCCGACAATCACCATCGACTCTGGTCGCGTCGGCAAATTCATCGCCTCATAGCTGGAGATGATGGTCTTGCCGTCCTTTGGAGCAAACGGCAGTTCGCGCGGCGCGGCGCCGGTCGCGATCAGAATCTTGTCGGCGGTGATGATCATGTCATCCTTGGAAACCGCGCCGGTTCCTCGATAGTAATCATCATCTGCCTTGGAAACTTGAACCTTGCATGGTCCGCCCGCGGTCTTGCCCGCGATGATCTTTGCGTGTCCTTGAACATGCTCGATCTTGTTCTTCTTAAGGAGGAATCCAATACCACCATTCAGCGTGCCCGCAACATTGCGCGAGCGACCAATGACTTTGGACCAATCCAACTTGACGTTCTTTGGGTCCACTTCAAAGCCCATGTCCGCACCGTGCTTGAATGCTTCTGTGTAGACGCTGGCTGCATGCAACAGGGCTTTGGTCGGAATGCATCCCCAGTTCAGGCATACGCCGCCAAGCTTGGCGCGCTCGATGCACACCACTTTCTTGCCAAGTTGCGCCGCGCGAATTGCTCCGACATAGCCGCCGGGTCCGCCGCCGATCACGATGAGGTCATAATGCTTTGCGTCTGCCATGGGTCAATTCCTCGTGTAGGTAAGTGCAGGTGAAGGGTGCACATCGTAGGGATCTCCGGCGCCGCGCGACCGAGCCCGGTCACCCAGCAGCGTGGTGAACCATCCCTGGAACCCTACCCCCTGCCATTCGAGCGGAAATCTACCTTTTTGCTAGTATCCGACCGTTTCAGGACCCCCCTTGCGAACCGCCATCATTAGTGACATCCACTCGAACCTGTCCGCCCTCGAAGCGGTCCTGGCCGACATTGAGCAGCGCAAAGTGCAACGCATCATTTGCCTCGGCGATTTGATCGGCTACGGTCCAGACCCGGTTGCCTGTGCTGACCTCGTTGCTGAACGCTGCGAATGGTCGCTCCTCGGGAATCATGACTTTGGCGTCCTGTACGAGCCAACCAATTTCAACTCTGCCGCCGAGCAGGCCGCCTACTGGACTCGTCGCCAGTTTGAAGCCGCCGCCAAAGAAGACACGATTGCTGGCGAACGCCGCTGGAACTTTCTTGGTCACCTCAAGGTGCGCGTCAACGACAACAATTACCTCTGCGTTCATGGATCGCCTCGGAGGCCGATCAATGAGTACCTCTTCCCCGACGATGCGATTAACAATCCGCATAAGTTGGAGAGCATCTTTGGTCGCTTCGACCGGATGTGCCTGGTGGGTCACACGCACCACCCAGGAGTGTTCACTGAGGATCAAGAGTTCTGGAAGCCTGACGAACTGCCAGATCGCACTTTCAACGTTGATCCCGTGCAAAAAGCGATCATCAATCCCGGCTCCGTTGGGCAGCCACGCGACGGCGATCCGCGCGCCTCATATGCCATCCTCGACACCGATGCTGGCGAGGACAAGCACCGCATCGAATTTCACCGACTTCCGTACGACATTGACATTACCGTTGCCAAGATCCATGCGATCCCTGAGCTCCACGATTGGCTCGGCGACCGACTGCTTGAAGGGCGCTGAGGCCCGGCTGTATGGCCGGCATCGCATCCCGACCAACGCGCCGAGCGCGTTACTGAACTGAACACTATGAACAG
>JBILYM010000117.1:0-6831 GCA_044377725.1 Phycisphaerales bacterium | reverse complement strand
CCTGTGTGCTTAGGCGATGGTGACCTTTGCGTCCAAGTAGACGTCCTGAATCGCGTTCAGAATCTTGACGCCCTCCGGCATCGGGCGCTGGAACGCCTTGCGACCGGAGATCAAGCCTTGGCCACCGGCGCGCTTATTGATGACGGCGGTCTTCACGGCGTCGACCAGATCATTCTCGCCGCTTGCGCCGCCGGAGTTGATGAGGCCCACGCGACCGGCGTAGCAATTCAGCACCTGGTAGCGGCACAGATCGATCGGATGATCGGATGAGAGTTCGCTGTAAATGCGCTTGTCAAACTTGCCGTAGCTGGAACCGCCGGTGCCCATGGCGGTGTATCCGCCGTTGAGTTCGGGGAGCTTCTGCTTGATGACATCGGCCTTGATGGTCACGCCCAAGTGATTCGCCTGACCGGTGAGGTCTGCACTCAGGTGGTAATCCTTGCCGCCGGTCTTGAAGGCGTCGTTGCGCAGGTAGCACCAGAGGAAGCAGCACATGCCTAATTCGTGGGCTTCTTCGAACATCTCCGAGACGTACATGATCTCGTTGGTTGCGTCTTCGCTACCGAAGTAGATGGTGGCACCCACTGCGCATGCGCCAAGGTTCCACGCCTCGCGCACGCTGCCGAAAGGAATCTCGCGCGCGGCATTTGGGTAAGTGAGCAGTTCGTTGTGATTCAACTTCACCATGAACGGAATGCGATGCGCATACTTGCGGCTCACGCTTGCAAGCACGCCGAAGGTGCTGGCCACTGCGTTGCAGCCGCCCTCGACAGCGAGCTTCACGATGTTCTCGCCATCAAAGTACGCGGGGTTCTTGGCAAAGCTTGCACCAGCGGAGTGTTCGATGCCTTGGTCGACGGGCAGGATGCTCATGTATCCGCTGCCGCCGAGGCGCCCGTGCCCATAGATCCGCTGCAGGCTGCCCATGACCTGCGGGCTACGGTCCGACTGCGCGAAGCACCGGTCCACAAAGTCAGGCCCAGGAAGGTGGAGCGAGGACTTAGCGACCTTCGCAGTATGCGAAAGAAGACCATCAGCCTCAGCGCCCAGCGTCTTTACCACGTCAATAGTGAGGTTTGCCATAGAGCGCGGAATGGTACGCCGAAATCCGCACCGAAATCCGCACCGAAAATCGTCCCGTTCCTCCCGGACCAATTTCGTGGGTTGGCCAGCTCGAACGCGATCTGCCCTGGAATTCCGCACGAGCCGATGAGAATCAAGGAAACCGCGCATAAGTTCGCCTCGAGCGAGCGGGCGCGGATCGCAAGCCACGGAATGCAAATATTCATCTTGACATATATCGATTCTATAGAATAATTTGTGACGAAGGACTTCTCTAAATGAAAGCAAAGAAATGGACCAAGCTGAAGCAACGAATGTCACCCGACGCGCGGGCGCGCGTTGATGCTCGTGTGGCCAAGACGCTCGCGGCACTTCCGCTTCCTGAAATGCGGAAGGCGATCGGGTTGACGCAACAGGACCTCGCAGCGCGGCTGGTCACCGGACAAGGCAGCGTTTCGAAACTGGAACACGCTGCAGATATGTACCTGTCAACATTACGGAAATATGTGGAGGCACTGGGCGGCGAACTGCACCTCGTGGCGTCGTTTCCAGAAGGTCGAAAGTTCGAAATCGGCTGCCTCGCGGACGAATAAATTCGTCCCGGTCCTCCCGGACCATTTTCGTGGGCGTCAGGCGATCCAGCCGCCGCAGATGACGCGGTCGTTGTCGAAGCACACGAGCGCTTGGCCGGGGGCGACGGCGGATTGTTGGTCGTGGAAGCGGACTTCAATGTCAGGCTGCGCGCCAGAGCTTGGAACGGCTCGGACTTCGGCAGGGACTGGCTCGCTGTTGTAACGAATCTTGGCAAGGCAAGATCGCCATTCAGAGGATGGCTCGATCAACCAGTTGCAATCGGCCGCGGTGCAGCCTGGCGCAAGGAGCGCCTCGCGTGGGCCAACAGTGACCGTATTGGATGACGCGTCTTTACTCACTACGTAGACCGGCTCGCCGAGCGCAACGCGCACACCCTTGCGCTGACCGATGGTGAAATGCTGGTGCCCCGGATGCTCGCCAAGAATTTGCCCCGAGAGATCAACAATCACGCCGGGTCGCACCGCTTCTGGTGTGCGCCGCGCAACTAGGCCCGCGTAATCATTGTCGGGTACGAAGCAGATCTCCTGCGAATCAGGCTTGCCAAAGACCGGCAAACCCAGCTCTTCCGCGAGCGCGCGCACGGCCGGCTTCCGCATGCCGCCAATCGGCAGCAACATGTGCGCCAAGCGATCGCGCGGCGCGCCGAACAGCACGTAGCTCTGATCCTTGTCTACATCGACGCCGCGCAGCAACTCAAATCCGCCCGAGCCATCGCGCGCTGGTTCCACACGCGCGTAGTGGCCGCTTGCAACAAACTGCGCGTCGATCTGCTGCGCGTAGTCGTGCAACTTGCCAAACTTCAACCAATCGTTGCAGCGCACACACGGGTTCGGCGTCCGGCCAGCGTTGTACTCGCCCACGAAGTAATCAATGATGCGCCCGAAGTCCTTCTTGAAGTTCACCACATAGAACGGGATGTCAAGCTTGGCAGCAACCAAGCGCGCATCGGCAGCGTCATTGATGGAGCAACAACCTTGGTGACCGATCTTGAGTGAGACTCCCGGCGCGCCCGCGCCGGACGTACTTGCGATCGCGCACTGATCGGCACGCTCAAGTTCATCGAATGTCTCGCCCGGGCTTCCAAGCCGCATGAACACGCCGACCACGTCATGACCCGCGCGCTTGAGGAGCGCGGCGGCGACGGACGAATCAACGCCGCCTGACATGGCAAGGAGAACGCGGGGCATAGGTGCAAATTACACGGAGTGGCGAATCGGGAACTGCAGCGTTTTCAACCGCCCTCCTACTCCCCCAACCACCCCGCGAAACGCTCCTGCAAGATCGGCTGGGTCATCCACGACTGATCCGGCATCGGATCGGCCATGCAATCCTCCACCGTGCGCAAGCGTGGCAGCGAAACCGATGAGGGTGTGCCGCGCTGTGTGATCCAACTGATGCGCTTTGCTTGAACAATCGCGTCGGCAACTTCTGCAGTCAGGCGCACATCGCCCATCACATAGTCGCACACCAATTGGTGGTTGCCTGCAAGCCACTCCTTCGGCGCGTCGGCTCCGCTCATCAACTTCTTCATTTGAATGCCCATGCCTTCGCCAACTTTGGCAAGGCCAACCGGGAATCCCTTCAACTTGAAGAACTGGAACATCGGGTCGTAAATCTTGAGAGCCACGCGCCGCGCCGCGGGCATGTCGCGGGCGGCGTGCCCGATCCAGCGCATATCAAATGAGAGACCGTTCCAGGCCACCAACATGTGGCCGAGCTTCTGCATCGACTCCAAGTACTGCAGCAATTCCTGCGCAGCATCCGGCGCCATCATGGGAAGCGGCACGCCCGACGCCGACTTTGACATCCACAGGCGCTCTTCACCGCCAACGGCATGCGTGGCGGCAACAGCAATGTCAAACGGACCGAAACTGTCCAGATCCTGCCCAGGGCCAAGATCAATGATGTTCGCCGTCTCGATATCGAATGTGATGATCCCCATATGTAGAGCGGAGAGTAGCACCTCAAGATGCTGCTCTCCGCTGCTGTGAGATCATTGGTTGTACGAATTCAGTCGCGACGACGACGGCCCGCGAGCCCCACCACTCCAAGAAGCGCGATGGCGCCGGGAGCAGGAACAGCCACGAAGTCGACGTCCATCAACTGCTGGCCTGGCTGCGCAATCGGACCAAGGCCGGAGCTCTGATAGACGAGCCGGTAGTACTCGTTGCCGACCGTTGCATCGAGCGTCACCGGGCCAGTGGTGGTCGTTACATCGATAGTCAAACCAATTTGCTGTCCACCGCCACTCGCGGTCCAGTTATCAAACTTGGCAAGGGTAAGCGTGCTGCTGTTACCGCCGAAGTTGACGGAATACCACGTCATCACGAATGCTTCGGAGGACTGAAAGCCCTGGAGCAAACTGAACTGCGCGGTGGAGTTCGCCGCAAGCTCGCTCATGTAGAGGCCGATGCCCTGCTGAGTGAACGAGCTGAACGTCGCTCCGCCTTCGTTGTTGAACAGGAACGTATCGCCAGTCCGAGGGGTGCCGGAGGTGGATCCGCTACCAATGGTGATCGACGCCTGCGACTGGCTCGACGGCAGCGCGGTGATATTTGCGTAATACCCAGCAGCGACCACCCCAGCCACGGCCACCGGGGCGATCGCCGCAGCTGAAGTGGCGACAAGGGCGACCAACATAGAACTGACTTTCACTTTGAGGATCCTTGAAACGGAACATTCAATGGGCACGGCGTGGCGAGACAAAACTCACACGCTTGGGAGGCACGAACAACTTGAACACACTTCCTGCATAAGGACAAACGAAATCGCATCGCTGCACCCATCACACAATGTGAGAAAATTTCTGAGATTTCATCCAGGGTCGTTACGCCAAACACTGCCAGACGGGACCGATGACCATAACTGAGGGGAAGGCAGCACCTCAAGATGCTGCTCTCCGCTGCTGTGAGATCATTGGTTGTACGAATTCAGCCGCGGCGACGACGGCGCGCGAGGCCAGCCCACGGCAATCACCAACCGAAGTCGATGCCGAGATGCGCGCGGAGCGCTTCATTGTGGGGTCGGAAGTAAGTGTCAAGGTGGTTCAACACATCGACATCGGCCGCCGACTTGCCGTGGCCAACGTTACGAGCGTCGAGACGCCGAACCTTGAAGTCTGGGTCCACGCCGACGAACTCAAACGCCCGTCGGAGCGTTGCTAGCGGCTCTGCATTGAGCTCGTTGCTGTCGAGAATCAATATGCGTTCACGCGGGAGCAACTTCTCGTATCGCTGGATCTGCTGCAAGTACAGCCCGCGACGCTTGTAGCTGAAGTTCCGAAACTCGAAGCTCGAATAGTCGTGCTTCTGGAGCGACTCACGGAGACGATCCTGCTCCAACAACATCGCTTCCAAGAGCGGCAGGGGCTCTCGTCCACCACGGACGTTGTGAAAGTAATTCGACACGGCCCGCTTCGTCGGGTTGCGCAGCAACATGATCACGCGCACTTTCGGCAACATGTTCACGATGCGTTCCGGCGCCAACGGGTGGTACATGTAGGACGGCGTGGCTTCGAAACACTGCTGGTCATCCTTCACCCGCGATGCGAAGGGAAAGTACGACCGGTAGCAACGTTCGCCCCCCAGGAACTGGTCCGAGGCGACATCATTGGCCTTCGCCAGAAACTCGCCCCCGCTATCGAAGAAGTGCGCTTCCTTGCGCCAGGCACGAAGCAACTGCGGATGCTGGCGCATGTAGTGGCAGAGACTCGACGTTCCAGCCTTCTGCGCACCGACGATCAAGAAGGAAGGGAGCGCGCGGCTGCGCCATGTCTGTTGACGATATCTGAAGACCAGTCGCGAGAAAATAGATGGCATAAAAACTCCGTTGGGACCAGTCGAGGACAGAAGTTCCAACGGCGACCCTGTCGAATGACCTGCAATGGTACGTATATCGATGGACGCGCAGGTCGTCACCCGCGCCTCCCCGTACCCTGCCCACATGCCCCTCCTCTACGCAGGCATCGATGAAGCCGGCTACGGCCCGCTGCTTGGCCCACTCTGCGTGGGCTGCTCGATGTTCCTGTTGCCCGAAGTGCGCGAACCCGCCTTGGCGGACGTGCGCCCGCCCTGCCTGTGGCGCGCGCTTGCGCCCGCGGTGTGTCGCACTACCACCGATCGTCGACATCGCATCGCGATTGAAGACAGCAAGAAACTCAAGGGCGCGAAGGATGCCGTTGGTCATCCACTGCGCCATCTTGAGCGCGGCGTGAGTGCGTTTGCATCCGCGTGCCCCGGTGCGCCCAGCACGTGGGAGTCCGATGCCGCCCTGCTGGCTGCACTCGGCGCGTCGCCGACACCGCCTCCGATCGGTGATGCGTGGCATTCTGAAACCTTGCCGCTTCCAGTTGGGAATGATGCGCCCGCGCTACGTATCGCCGCCAGCATGTTGCGCACCACGCTGACCAAGTGCAACATGTCGTGCTTAGAACTGCGCGTTCGTGCCATCGACGCGCGCGAGTTCAACGCGCAAGCCGCGCAAATCTCCAATAAGGCGACCATCAACTTCATGGCCGCGATGCGCCACGTGGAACGCGTGCGTGTTGCCGCAGTTGAACACGGAATCGACGCGTGGATCGCACTCGACCGCCAAGGCGGACGCACCAGTTACCGCGAACCGCTGCAGACGAGCTTTCCGGAAGCGCGCATTCGCATCATCGATGAATCCGACGCGCTCTCCCGCTATCGACTGGAGTTTCCAGCGATCGGCGGGGGCGCCACGCCAGCGCACGGCATCACCATCAGCTTTGAGCTTGGTGGCGAGGGGCGCAACCTGCCCATCGCCCTCGCTTCCATGGCCGCCAAGTTCACCCGCGAGTTGCACATGCGGCGCATGAACGCGTTCTTTGCACACCATGTGGCTGAACTCAAGCCAACCGCGGGCTATGTTCAGGACGGCCGGCGCTGGATGGAACAAGTGGGCCCCGCGGCTCGCACTTTGGGCATTCCCGACGAGGCCTTGGTTCGCACCCGCTAAAGCCGCCGATAACACCCGAAACGCCGTCCGGCTTGTGGCATCTGCCACGCCGCGATATCCTCCCCGATCTAACTTTTTTTCGCCCACTTCCACGGATAAAGACCAATGGCCATTGACCTCAATAAGGTTCGCAATATCGGAATCTGCGCCCACATCGACGCTGGTAAGACCACCGTCACTGAGCGCATCCTTTTCTAC
>JBILYM010000116.1:0-6865 GCA_044377725.1 Phycisphaerales bacterium | reverse complement strand
GCTACGGGGGCTGATCCTTTGGTAGCTGGAGGTAGATCTGGCGTTACCACCTCGTCCCCGGGGTTCATGAGGGCCAGCGATGGATCATCGGCTGTGGCCGTGGGTTTCGCCGGGGCCACCGGTGCCGCTGGCGTCGCCGAGGTCGACGTGGTCGACGTGGACGTCGCAGAAGCGCCAGTGGCACCACTCGAGGCACCCGGAGCGACCGCCCGCTTGACCTCCAAGCGCTTGGGGCCGTTAGGGGTGACTGCTGTCAGGGTGCCCGTCTTGTTCGGCGAGGCGGTTTTTGTGTTGGCGGGAGGCGCCAGAGCGGCACCGCTTGACGACTTTGCCTTTGCGTCGGCGTCAGAAGTGACGGCCGGGGTGGAATCGCATGCGGTGATCAGCAGAGCCACAAACAGCCCTGCGGCGACCAACACGCGAGACATTTTGTGACATTTAGGCTTATTGACCATAGGCTCGCCGGGCTAGCATACGAAATGCCTCAAGGATTCTCGACCGGATTGACGATACCACAGTCTGCATCGGCGACGTTCGCCGAAGGCTCGCCGCTCGATGGATCGAATGCGGCCCGCAACGGAACGTGTGTCAAAAGGATTTGACAGACGACCGGCTGGAGAGCGCCATGAACGACATCGGAAACGTCGGACTCACCCACGGTCTTGGAGCTGCAGGAGCTGCGCACCGTGTTAACGAGGCTGCTGCTGCATATCGAACATCAGCACAGTCAGAAATTGCGCCATCAGCACCACGTTGGGCCGAGGGTCGAGATCGAGTTGAGCTCTCTGACCACGCGCGGCACCTCGACGCTGTGCGAGCACTACCTGATGTTCGCATGGCAAAAATTGAAGCAATAAAGCAAGCTATCGCGAGTGGCACCTATGAGTCACCCGAGAAATTGCAGTCGGCCATTGATGGGTTGCTGCGTGATGTGAACGGCTAAAGGTCGCGCACACCCGGCACTTGCGATCTGTTCACGCATATCCACACTTCTTCCACGCACGACCGCGTGAATCCGTGTGAAATACGCGAATGCGCAGCGCCCCACGCCACGACCGAACAATTCAATCGTTCCTTCGCGCCTTGTTGACCACCATGTCAGCAGGCGCGGTTTCATTTACCGCCGTGGCACTGGCGCAAGAACCACCACCAGTTGGCATGCGCCCTGCTGACGTGCGGCGCGATGCATTGATCCATGTGACCATTGCCGCCATGCCTGGTGAGCGACTTGCCGACGCCGTTGTGCTGATGAAGGATGGATGGATCGAACGCACTGGCGCGTATGGATCGTTTGATATTCCTGCTGGAACAACCATTCATGATGGCACGGGTTGCACTGTCTACGCAGGCTTCATTGATGCATGCGTGCGCATTGACAGTTCGGCTGCCGCGCGCGCAGCGAGTAGTGAACGTGGTGCACATTGGAACGCACGGGTCATTCCACAGGTCCGCGCCGCCGACTTGCCTTTGATGACTACCGATTCGCGCAAAGAATTGCGGGCACTTGGTTTCACCGCCGCGGCGCTCCATCCCAATGCAGGAATATTCAGAGGAAGTGCACAGGTAGCACTGCTGGGCGATGACCCGCGCGCCGCGCGCACCGTGGTGGAAAATGCTGGTACGTGCGTAGCCTTTGAAACCACGGGTAGTGGCGACGATGAAGCGTCGTGGAATCGCGCCACATATCCAGGTGCACTTATTGGCGCAATTGCCTTGCAACGCCAGACATTTGCCGACGCCGCGTGGCACGCCAAGAGCGCCGCTGTGTGGCAAGCACATCCATCGGGAAATGAACCTCCGGTTCTCGCGAACGCTTTGGAATCACTTCACGCTGCAGCGAACGGGAAGCAGCGTGTGTGGTTCGATGCCAGCGATGAAAGAAATTTATTGCGTGCCGACGCACTGGCACGCGAGATGTCCATTGATGCCGGCTTCGTAGGTAGTGGATTTGAGTTCCGGCGCCTGGCCGAGGTGCGCGCTACTGGCCGACCAGTGGTTGTGCCGTTCAACTTTCCGAAGACGCCTGATACGCAAAGTCCACGAGCCATCGACGCTGTGTCGCTGCGCGAGCTGGAGCAGTGGGCATTGGCGCCAACTAACCTCTCGGAGCTCTTGCGGGCGGGAGTTCCCGCCGCGGCAAGCACGGTGCGATTGAAGAATGTTGGCGAATTTACCAAAGCAGCGCGGCGTGCCACCAAGTGTGGAACGACCGAAGACGAACTCCTTGCAGCACTCACCACGAACCCGGCGCGCATGCTTGGGATGTCAAACATCGCGGGCGAAGTGCGCGCTGGACAAATGGCAAACCTCGTGCTCTGCAAGGGCCCCCTCTATGGTGAAGATTCAAAGATCCGCGAAGTGTGGATCGCTGGACTGCGACATGAGGTGGAACCACTCAGCAAGTTCCCGTTGAAGGGCGTATACGCCATGGCGGCGCCAAGTTCCCCGGGTGCGCTGACGGTGTTTCCGGAGTCGTTGACTATTGATGCCGATGAGCGCACCGTTTCATTTGGACTTCCAAAGGTGACGAAGTCATCCAAAGAAAAAGACGGTAAATCGACTGAGGGCAATGGTGCAGAAGTCAGTAGCGCGATTCCAGAAGCAAGTGGCAAAGGCAACGAATCACCGAAGGTTCGCGCTGATGGAGCGAATTTCGACGACGCGCGGGTTGGATTCACCGTGTCCAGTAAAGAACTGGGGGCTGATGGCACCGCACGTGGAACGATCGTTGCCACCCGGGATAACGCACAAGTCACGCTTACCGCTGCTGACGGTCGGGTTGCACGCTGGACGATCGCCGCTGCCGCGCGCACTGGTGATGTGCCTGATCCAAAGGAAGAGCGCAAGAACAAGCGCGCGAATGCGAAGGGTGGTGCGGGAGGCGACGGTGGAGTGGGTGGCAATGGTGGGGCTGGTGGCGTGGGTGGCGTGGGTGGCGTGGGTGGCGCTGGTGGCGCTGGTGGCGCGGGTGGCACGGGTGGCAACGGTGGCGCGGGTGGAAACAGTGGCGCGAGTAGTACCGGTGGCATGGGTGGCGACGGTGGAATCGGTGGCACGGGTGGAACAGGTGATGCAGGTGTCACTGCCAAGGGTGGCGCTGACGGAAAGAACGGAGCATCACCAACGAGTGAGGATGCTGACTTTGATCCAAAGCCGGTACTAGCCGCCATTCCCCGTGTCTTTCCGATGGCCGAGTACGGCGTCGATACACGCTTAGCGCCAAAGTCGCTGTTGGTGGAACACGCAACGGTGTGGACTGTCTCCGACCGCGGCATTCTGAATGACGCAGACCTCTTGATCAAGGACGGAAAAATTGCGGCAGTGGGTAGCAACCTGCGCGCCACGCTCACTGGTGCTCTGACTGACACGATGATCATTGATGGAACCGGCATGCATGTCACACCGGGAATGATCGACTGCCACAGTCACACCGGAATTGATGGTGGCGTGAATGAGTGGACGCAAAATGTCACTGCCGAGGTGCGCATCGCTGATGCCATCGACCCCGAGGACATTAACTGGTACCGACAATTGGCTGGTGGTCTCACCGCGGCCAATCAGTTGCACGGAAGTTCAAATCCAATCGGTGGGCAGAACTCTGTTGTAAAGATCCGCTGGGGCCAAAATTCCAGCGCATTTCCGCTGCAAGGTGCCATTCCAGGTATCAAATTTGCGCTTGGCGAAAACGTCGTGCGCGGAAAGAACCGCTATCCGGGCTCACGGCTTGGCGTGGAGGCGTTGATTCGTGATCGCTTCCAGTCCGCGCGTGAGTGGCGAGCAGCGCAGTTGGCTTACCAAGCACTGCCAGACAATGTGCGCGCGCAAACCATGCCGCCGCAACCCGATTACGAACTGCAAACGCTTGCCGAAATTCTAGAAGGCAAGCGAATCGTCCATTGCCACAGCTATCGGCAGGACGAGATCGCCATGCTGATTCGTGTGGCGGATGACTTCAAGTTCCAGATTGGAACGTTCCAACACGTGCTCGAGGGCTACAAAGTTGCAGACGAGATTGCCCGTCACGGTGCCGGGGCTTCTAGTTTCAGCGACTGGTGGGCGTACAAGATGGAAGTCATGGACGCGATACCGTGGAACGGTGAAATGTTGTGGAAGGCCGGCGTCGTCACGAGTTTCAACTCTGACAGTGATGAGCTTGCACGTCACATGAATACTGAGGCAACGAAGGCGGTTCGCTACGGCGGACTGACGCGCGAGGAGGCAATCAAATTTGTCACACTCAATCCCGCCAAGCAGTTGCGCATTGATGGCATGTGCGGTTCATTGGAGCCTGGAAAGGACGCCGACTTTGTCATTTGGAGCGCCGACCCACTGAGTGTCTACGCGCGGTGCATGCAGACGTGGGTGGATGGTGTTCGCCAGTTTGACATGGACACCGATCGAATCATGCGCGCGCGCGATGCGCAGACTCGCACTGCACTGATTGCACTGGCAACATCTGAATGGGGTAAGGGTGGTGGTGGTGATAGTGGTGGTGGCAAGGGCCGACCTGGCAAGCGTGGCGCGACGCCTGGTATGCCGGATGCTGACACGCCTCCTGTTGACGATGCAAACATTGACAGGGATGCACGATCGGGCGGTTCACTGCTTGCGCGTTTGCGATTGAATCAACGTGATCGCCTGATGGAAATGGTGCGTTCAGGAATTGATCCTGCGGCTATTCGGCCGGGAGAGTGTGGTTGCAATCAATTGGATTCATGGTCAGCAATATTCGAAGTCACTGGTGGCGAAGGAGGTGTGCGATGACGAACAACAACAATGCATGGTTGGCTATATCGACGCTGGCGGTCATCACGGCAAGCGCAGCAGCCCGGCAATCCTCAGAGATTCCAGCGCCGAAGCAGCAAACACAAGTGGTGTTACGCCATGTTGATGTCCGCCCGTGCACGCCGGGATCGAAGCCGATTCCTGATGGTTGGGTGGTGTTTGACAAGGGCTTGGTGGTTGCGGTTGGAGCGGAGCCAATGGGCTCCGGTGTTGCCGCTGCCAATGCAATGATGATCGAAGCACCTGGTCATGTATTGACTCCTGGGCTGTGGGCAAGCGCCACTACACTTGGGCTCATTGAGACCGAGCAGGTCGAAGCCACCGACGACACCAAAGAGTTTGGTGACTTTCACCCAGAAATCAAGGCTTCCAGCGCAACAAACCCGGACAGCGACCTGCCGCCCGTGGCGCGCAACGGCGGCATTCTGATGGCGCACGTGTTCCCAGAAGGTGGCGTGGTTGGTGGTCATGCCAGCGCCATGCGGCTCGATGGATGGACCGCTGTGGACCGCACTGTGCGCGAGGAGGCTGGAATGATTGTGCATTGGCCAATGATGGAGCCAGTGCAATCACGCTGGCAATCAAAGTCATTTGAGGACCAGCGCAAAGATCGTGACAAAGCAATTGCAGCCATTGATCGATTCTTTGACAGTGCCGAGGCGTATCTGCGCGCGCGCGCCGCTGACCCCAGTGGCGCCAAAGACGCGCGCTTTGAGTCATTGCGCGGTGTGATTGAAAAGCGTGAGCCAGTGCTGCTTGATGCCAATTGGCCAGGACAGATTGAAGCCTCGGTGCTCTGGGCAATTCGCCGTGGATACCGGCCGATTGTGGTTGGTGGGCTTGGCGCACCAGAAGTTGCTCCACTTCTCAAGGCCAACGGCGTTCCAGTGATCGTTCGTGGTATTCACAGAATGCCACTCCATGAGGGTGATGGATATTCCGCTGCTTATGAGGTGCCCGGAAAGCTTGTCGAAGCGGGTGTGAATTGCTCCATCGCGTCTGGCGATGAGCCTGCGCACGAGCGCCGGCTTCCGGGGCAATGCGGGAGAGCTGTGGCGTACGGTCTTGATGCCAATCGAGCGCTGGAATGTGTTACCCGCATGCCTGCTGAGTTGGCAGGGGTGGGTGATCATTACGGCACTGTTGCGCCTGGAATGAGTGCAACGCTCGTCCTGTGGTCTGGTGATCCATTTGAGATCACCACTGTTGTCCGCCGTGCCTGGATTGATGGTGGTGAGGTGGATCTCAACGACCGCCAGAAGCGGATGCGCAACAAATACCTTGAAAAGGAACTGCAGCGCGAGGCTGCGGACCCGGTGGTTGATGCGCCGGTTCCGGTATTTCCTGCCTCCGTTACCAAAGATCCGCTTCCATGAAGCGCGTAGAGTGCAACGCATGAAGTCTAAAGGAGCGGAGCGCGGTTCAGGGTTTGCAGCACTTGGCATCTCTACGATGTTGGTGGAGTCATTGGCGCGCATGGGCGTGACTGATCCAACGCCCGTACAACGAGCGGCGATTCCAACTGCCAGCAAAGGAAAAGATGTTGCTGTCGTAGCGGCCACAGGTACTGGCAAGACACTTGGATACCTGCTGCCCGTAGCGATGAAGTTGTTGGCCGATCCGCCACTGCGGGTTCGCGGCAGACCAGTTGATCCGCGCCGACGGCTTCGAGCATTGGTTCTATGCCCAACCCGTGAGCTGGCGCAACAAGTAGCACGCGAGGCCGCCCTGCTCTTCCGTGGTTCGGTCCTTCGAACAACCGCTGTCTACGGTAAGAGCCCACTTGCACCGCAGCGCGAAGCTGTTTCGATTGGCGTTGACTTGCTGGTCGGAACGCCTGGTCGCGTCAAGGAGTTGTGCGAGCTTGACGCCATTTCACTGGCGTTCGTGCAGCAATGTGTGCTCGATGAAGCGGATCGAATGCTGGACATGGGCTTCCTTCCGCAAGCGAAAGAGATTCTTTCGCGTGCGCCTGAATCGCGGCAATTGCTCTTCTACACCGCAACAATGCCGCGGCCTGTTGAGAAGGTGGTTGAAGAAATGCTGCGCGACCCAGAGCGGGTTGATTTGGTTGGTCGCG